>DATFWM010000468.1:0-2657 GCA_035259295.1 Blastocatellia bacterium
CGATTTTTGCGAAGGACTCCGGAGACATCTGAGCACGAAGCGTCCGCTCGACTTCTCTGATGTTCTCTTTGGTTGACAGGTACACGGGCCAGCGTCCGCCGGGTGTCGCGAACTTCGGGTCCACCGCGGCGTCGGCAAGCCGCGCGTTAGATCTCATCAGAGTGTGCCAGCTCCCCTTGATATACTCTCGAATCGACCGAAGCTGAGCGCCAGTGCGCGGTTCGAGATGCTGAGCGCCAGTGCGCGGTTCGAGATGCTGCTCGGGAGCCGCGTTCTGCGAGTAACTGGGAGCAAAGGACGCGCTAGATGCAATCAGCAATGAGATTGCAAGACAGATTGCCGAGTTCCGGATCCGTTCTTTCGCTGTCATTTCTAGCCCTCTTTGATAGCCGATGACGGGAAGGCACATCAGTTTCGGATCAACTAATACTGCACGCTATCTAGCCGTGAGCGGTATGACGAGCTCCCGACGTACATAGGTATCGCCCGGTCCTTCGAAGGTGACAAGCAGCGTTGCATCGCGACCTGCGTTCTCGATCACTCTCATCCCGCTTGTTTGACCTGCGCGCTTTGGCGTCCGCAGTCGCAATTCATAGGTCCGACTGCCGAGTCCCTCGAGCGTCAGACGAAGTGCGTTTGCCTCCGCCCGCGAACGCAAGACGCGGAGTCCTTCATTGCTCGCTCCCGGTCGAAGCGCTTCACGCTCGACATAGACGTCAGTTCCTTCATCATAGGTGAGCACGATTTCATTTATTGAAGCTTCGGCATCCGCGTTGACCTCAACGCGCAGGACGTCACCAGTTCGTCGCGCGTCGAACTGGGCCGGAGTCCTGTTTATGGTGACGGCTCGAATCTTGGCGTCAAGCGGAAATGCAGGCGCGACGATGATTTTCGAAGCCCGGGCCGCATTCACCTGGAACTGCCGCTCGACCTTTATCGTCTCACGTCCCATTGTTCGTTCTATGGTCAGGTCGTATCGCGCATCGCCAACCGAGACGTTGCGAGCCTGAATTCGGTCCCAGTCGGCGGGCAACTGGGGAGCGAAGCTCAAACGGCGGCCACCCTCGCTCACCTCGATTCCGAGCAGGCCTCGCAGGATCGGCGTGACTACCATAGCCTCGGACCAAACCTGATGATGGGACGACCTGCCGAATGCGGCATCGAAGTCGCCCGACAACAATTCCGTCACGTAGCCGGCGGCTCCGTTGTAAGTCAGCAGCGTGTTTGCCATCACCGCTTGATAGCCCACGTGCGGTCGACCGTAGCGATATGCGCCCATCGACGCCCAACCCGTGAACAGCGGCCATACCGAACCGTAGTGATACGACAGCGGATCATAGAGGCGGCTGTTATTCGAGATTATTCTGGCCCCCCAATCGGTAGCCATTGCTCCGCTTCCGAGATGGTCGATCTCAAGCTGCGCGCGTTCGTCCTCGAGCGTGCGCCACCACAGAGGCACCGCCGGCAGGACAGTGTCTTCATCGATCAATGTCTCTTTGTTGAGTTCGTTCAAGCGGGCCTGGCGACGTTCGCGATTGGGTCCAGGCTCGGCCTCGCGAGCAACGGCTTGCGGCCGGTTGGTCGCGAATGCATAGTATCCTCGATCGGCGAGCCAATAGGTCCCTTCCACCGCAGAGCGGGTGCGTTCCGCTTGTCGCCGCGCTTCGCTCGCCAGCTTCGCGTCGTTCAAAGAATCGGCAAGCTCCGCGAGACAACCAAGCGCTTCGATCCACAAACCCTGCATGTAGAGTTCTTCGTGTGGCGGGTAGAGTGCGCCGCCTTCTACCCATCCGTGGCCGAAGTTCGTGTTTTCTATCAGGCCATTGCCGTCGGTGTCGGTCGCGGCTGTGAATCGATATGCCTTTACAATCGAGTCCCAGTTCTTCTTTATGAAATCGAGGTCGCCGCTCGTTCGCCAATAATCACCGTGAGCGATGATGTACAACGGAGTTGCGTCGGCGCT
Organism: Blastocatellia bacterium; assembly: GCA_035259295.1. Taxonomy (GTDB): domain Bacteria; phylum Acidobacteriota; class Blastocatellia; order UBA7656; family UBA7656; genus Onstottus_A. Next base: position 1,964 of record DATFWM010000468.1, read on the forward strand.
TGCCCACGGATATGGATAAGCCGTAAACCATGGAATCAATGCCGCGCTCTGGGAAATCTCGTGCGGGATTTTGCCGTCCTCCCGCTGAAACTTTTTCAGGAAGTCGAGTGCAGTGCGGACGGTTGCATAGTCGCCATATGAATTGATTGCAAGCGTTGTCCAAAGCGCGTCGCGCCCGAAGAACCACGCAAAGCCGGGGCGCTCGCTCTCTCCCGATGTCCGAAACCCCGCAACAAGGCCGGTCCCGAGGTCCGGGTTGGTCGTCACCCCTTTATCGGCTCCTGCTTTCGCCCATCGAAACGCGGTGTTCAAGCGCTCATCCGGAGTCTTGATGCTTACCGTTTGTTGTTCAAACCACCTATAGTAGCCTACGTTTTTTTCGTACAGCGACTGTGCTGTATTGAGCAGCTTGTCGTAAGTCGCCTTAGCCTTCGCTCGACCTTCAGTACTTCCAGCGATGACGATCGGAATGAAATTCGATCTCATGACTTCCGGGCTCGCCTCAATAACGAACTTCACGTCAGCATCGCGCGGTTCTTCCTGGTAGGGCATCAAGGAGACGTCTCGTGCGGAAGGCGAGCCGACCATACCCACGAACCTGTTGGTCTCTTCTCCGATGGTGTAAACTCGCTCCCGCTCATTCCAGCCGATCCAACCAGTCATCAAGCCTGCGGGCCACATCAGACGAAGCTTC
>DATFWM010000469.1:0-5363 GCA_035259295.1 Blastocatellia bacterium
GACGAGCACGGCCATTCCCCAGGAAAGCCTTTCCAACCAGGGCATGAGAGGGCCTTCGAGTTCTTGTTGCAGCAGCGGCAGAAGAGCGCCAGCGTGGCCGATCAACACGCTGATCATATCCGCCCATACGCTGCCCGCCGGGGCCGCAGGCGCGGGAGGCGGCGTAGGGCTGGGGGCCTGAGCGAACGCGGTCGCCCCTAGACAGGCGAGGAGAGTGATGATCTGAGCGATGATGAGTATAGATTGCCTGAGCCTGCGCGTGCGCATGGCCGTCTCCTTTCATTGTGGGTGTGGGATTCTCTTCGACTAGGTCAATATTTACTGAGCGCCCTCTGAAGATCGTCCAAGGAATCGTCGAACCGACTCCAAGATTTGTTCATCGACTGCACCTGCTCGCCGAACTTGATGCGCTCGTCCATCTGGATGTTGTACTTTTTCTTGCGTTCCTCGATTTGAGACTCGAGCCGGGTAATTTCACTGTCGTAGTGCGCGATCAGCAAATCGCAATTTGATACTTTCTGAATGAGAGTGGCGAGGCAAGACGCACATCTTTCTGATTCAGGCTTATCAAGCTCTATATCACGAAGTTTCTCAGCGGCTATTTTCTGCTGCACCGCTTCTGCACGGCCAGCGCGAGCCTTCTCTAAATCCTCGTTCATCTTCCTCAACTGATTGTCCATTCGCATAAGCCGTTCAAGATTCGCAACGGTATCCTGGCTGCTTCGTCCGACGGAATTCCGCAGATATTCCTCAAAATCTCGCATATCGGCGTCTGGGTCGAAGATCCCGTTATGTAAACGCTCGTTGATGTTCTTTAGCGCTCGCATTCGCGATATGACAAGCAACTCAAGCTGATTCTTCAGTAGGTACGCTCCGCGTATCGTCTGTCCGATGTTGCTCATAGTTCCTATCGCATTGCGCTGCTTTGCAACCAGGTCATCGGCAGCTTTGAGTACCCCGCCTAGCGTAGTTACCTGTCGCACAGCATTCTCATACATCCGTGCATATTGATTGATTGTCTCAATCCAGCGGTTTGCTTCATCAATCTTCTTTTTGACCTGAAGGGCATACTGCGCCGGATCATAGACTGTCCACTGCGCTTGTATTGTGGATGGCATCAAAAGCGCACCGGCTAGTAGGCCAATCAGGATATGGCGTTCAAAGGTCAGCTTTTTCATAGCCATTCTCATTTCACTTGTAACAAAGGGTCATTTATTGAATATGGCGGATGCGAGCTTGCTTAAATTGGCAAGGGTAGTCGCATCCAAAGTTAGTTCTGTCGGTCCGAGCTGGATTTCAACCTTCTTGCCGCCTGCTATCTTGCGTAGAGAGCTAAAGTCAACAAAGGCCCTGATATCTTTAGTTACCCTCAGGTCCGGCGCGATCGGCGGCTGCGGGTTGTATGAACTGCCAACATTGGCTTTCGTGCTTTTCAGGCGCTCACCATCAACGATGACATTCAACTCTATCGGACCATAGTAAGGGCTTTCTTTGGCCGATGATGTGAACACAATTTCTACCGTATCAGATAACTGTGTAGGCATTTCTCCCTTGAACATTGCCTCAATTGACATCTCCAGTATTTGACGCGGCGACTGGGTGTCCAAAATCCGTTGCTTTGCGAGCTTGACGATAGTTTGATCATTGAAGCGATTGTATTTTCGTTCGACAATCTGCCCGGCTGAATTCGCGCCCTTCTCATCTTGATTGCGATCCTGCCCGGCGATGAAGAAGTTCGAGCCGATGAGCAGCAGACATATGAAAGTCATCTTCATAAAAGATTCTCCTTTCCGAATTTTGCCGTTTTACTGATTGGCCGCTTGTGGTATAAATGAAACGACCTAATAAGAGGCTGCAACCTCTCATCCGGTCTCGCCAGCGGGCACAATGATTGAGGCATTGCACGCCATGGCTAATTCCAAAAATACCACAATCAAGACATTCGAGTTCAAACTTCGCGTCAACAAAGTGTTTGTAGAAGTGTGCGAGCGTGAGCTTGAACATTCCCGCCAAATCTACAACGCCGCCCTTGCCGAGCGAATTTCCTGTTACCGGATCACTGGCGCATCTCTTGGGTACAAAGAGCAATCGCGTCACCTGACTGAAGCTCGTACCTTGCCCGAAGTAAAGAGTCATTTGCGGGCAATCCAGCAAGACGCGATTGAACGTCTTGACGAAGCTTTCCAGGGCTTCTTTCGACGCCTTCGGAATGGAGAGAAACCGGGATTCCCCAGATTCAAGGGCAAGGACCGCTATCGCACTTTCTCTCAACAATACGAGAAGGAACGGGCTTGCCCGATCAAAGGGGACAAACTTACAGTTCCCGGCGTCGGCACATGTCGAGTTCGACTCTCCCGCCCGATCGAAGGACAATGCAAACAGCTTCGGATCACGCGTCGAGTTGACGGCTGGTATGCTCTTATTGTTTGCGAGATACCGAAACCGGCACCAGCGCCGCCAACCGGACAGACCGTTGGCGTTGATGTCGGCATTAGCAGTTTCGCCACGCTCTCGAACGGAGAAGAGATTGAGAATCCGCGCTATCTCAAAAACACCTTGGACAATTTGAAGAGACAGCAACGGCGACTTTCGCGCAAGAAAAGGGGATCGAACCGGCGCGCCAAGCAGCGAATCAAAGTCGCCGGGGCGCATTTGAAGGTTGCGCGATGTCGCAAGGATTTTCACAATAAGGTATCTCGCGATCTGGTCAGGCGATTTGACGCGATCACAGTCGAGGATTTGAACATTCGCGGGATGCTGAAACAACACCATCTCGCGCAGGCAATCAGCGATGTGGCCTGGGGAAGCTTTTTCACAATGACGAAAAGCAAAGCTGAAAACGCTGGCCGGACGTTTGAAAGAGTGGACCCGAGATACACGAGCCAGATTTGCAGCAATTGCGGCCACCGGCAAGAGATGCCGCTTGCGATCCGTGTATACGAATGCGGCAAGTGCGGATTTGTAATAGGCCGTGATCATAATTCAGCGATTACCATCGATAGGGCCGGGCAGGCCCGAATAAAAGCCCGTGGAGAGCGACGGCGCTCCAGGAAGCGGGAACACGTTGGCAGAACTCAGTTGAAACCCCAGCGGGGTGATAACTGAGCGCTATTCCTGCGAACGCGAAGCCAATCGATACGCGACTGTGATTTCAAGGGGAAGACAAGGAAAGGGGGAGCACACAGTCTACGCTCAAAAGATGTCTTCCCGAAAGACCGCAGTCGTTTTTCGATTAATGGAGACGGTCCTGTTACCTCATATCACCCATTACAATTTCGCGCGGCCTACTATGGATCGAGCAGCGATTCGTCGATCTCGACGATCCCCGCCGCCGCCAAGCCTCGCGGATAAACCGCGGCCAGCCACTCGATCACCTCGGCCAGGGACCAGTCATGCCTTAGCGCCGAGACGCGAGCTCGCGCGTTGCGTTCGTTGGGGTTGGTTGTGAATGTCCAGAGTTCCGCCGGCGATAAATCCATTTGAACCATCTCGACGATCTGATCATTGCCCGCCCCAGACACCAAGACGTACTGCGCATACTCACCCGCCACATTGCGGATGGCGCTGATGGCGGCCGCCGCGTTCTCCGACAGTCCAGCATCGCTCACGAGCCCGGAGTAGTCTCTTATTTGTTTCCCGATGATTTTCACGCCGGCGTTCTTGGTCACGTCGTATAAAGCCTCGAAGTCTTCATAAGCCTGTGTGGCGAGCAGCGTGACCACATTCTCCTTGCGCCCCTGCCGGGCGCCGCGCTTGACCACATCGAGAATGCGAGGGTACTTATCCCTGATCTTCCACACTTCGTCGAAGGCTAACAACGTCGGCGTACGCGTGCCGTCCTGTTTCAATTGTCCGATCAAGCGAACCACTCGCGACGCGACGCGCCCCGCCAGCGCCTCGCGAATGTCTTGGGGAAAATTGTCGAGCGAATCCAATTCATAGACGTCATAAGAAGACTCCGCCGCGAAGTCGGGATGGGTGGGGGCGTCGATCCATTGATGCCCTCTATACTTCTCCAGCGCCAGCGCCAGGGTTGCGGCGCGATCCCTCACCAGTTGATTCTCGAACGGATAACTTTCGAGCAGCGCGAGCAGGTGAGACAGTGTCGGTTCGTGCTTCGGTCTGCCATGGCCGTTGCGCGGAGATTCGTTCCTATAGACTTCGGTCACCAGATTGGTGAGGATGTCTTCGGCGATCGAGTCGTCCTCTTTGACTCGCGCCAGCAACATCAGTTCCAACACTACCAGCGCGATATGAATCTCGTCAGGCATCTCGCCTTTTTCCAGTCCCTCAAAATCCCATGTATTGATAGTTCGGGGGTCGTCGATGTTGAAGCGCAGGTGGCGTCCTCCGAGCACGTCGACGTGCGGGCCGAAAGACTCACCGAAATCGACGGCCCTGACTCGCGCTTCGCGAAGCGTGGCGAGCACGCTATTGATGATGCAGGCGACGAAGACCGACTTGCCCGACCCGGTCGCGCCGATCGCAATGGCCAGCGGAGAAGGGTTGGCCCCTCGATCAAACAAGTCCGCTCCCAGGAGCCGGCCCGTCGGTGTTGAACAAAGCATGTGCGGCCGCCTCGCGCCCCCCCAGGAGGATTCGGTCGGAATGAGGGCCGCAAGGCTGCCCGCTACTTCGGTGATCTCTCTTCCCGTGGGCCTCGAGTCCGCTTCTCCGACCAGAGCCTTGTGATAGAGGGCCTGCAACGATTCCGGCTCTTCACGACCCGCCTCGACCCCAGGGATCTGGCGCAGCGCTGTGACGACCTGCTCGCAGGCGCGGTCGAGAAACTCGAGTGACTCCTTCTTCCCCCGGAACACATAGACGGGCGGCGCGTAGACGATCACATAGAAGCGCATTTCTAGTAGCGCCTCCCGAGACCCGGTAATGTGGTCGCGCACGGTCTCAAGATCTGTGAGCGCGGCTCTGGCTTCCGGCGACTGCTTGACACGCCCGTCCCCGCGAATCGAGGTCCGCCTGACCTGCCTGATGCGGCGGTCGAGCCGCTTTGCCGTCTTGCGCTGATCGGGATAGACGAACTCGACGACGATGGTGTGACGGAAGTTGAGATACGGGTTGAACACGAGCGCCCGCAACGCGTCGGCGGTGACGAAAGGCTGCGGCGGAGTGAACATCGTGACTACGGCTGCCGGATGGCTCCCGTGCATCACGTAATTCCCTTCGCACGAGACGGTTTCGGCGCACAGATAGTTGCGAAAGTCCATACCGAACACTCCGGGCAATACCGGGATCGTTTGCGCGTCCTGACGGTGGCCGAGATAGACGGCTTCCCACAGCTCCTCCTTGTCGAGCCGCCGGAGCCCGAGCGGGCACTCGCGCTCCATCGTTCGAAAGATCTTCTC
>DATFWM010000470.1:0-4111 GCA_035259295.1 Blastocatellia bacterium
GGTTGGCCCGAAGAATTCGTCTGTCTCGCCCCACCAATTGCAAGCCGACGGTCGCATTCTCGAAGAAATCAGAAAGCTCCTGCTCGCTCTTGCGAAGCGCGACCTCCGCCTTTCTTCGTTCGCTGATGTCCCGGAAGATGAGCACCTCGCCGACAGCGTTTCCCGCGGCGTCTCTAAGGGCAGACGTATTCTCTTCGACCGGGATTTCTTTGCCGCCTCGGGCAATCATCAGCGGGCCCGTTTGTTCGTCGACGATTTTGAAGAGATCTTCGCCCGGTTTGCCGGCCGCTTCTTCCTCGGTCCACCCAGTAAGCGCTTCGGCAACGCCATTCATAAAAGTTACGCAGCCATCCGAGTCAGTAGCGATGACCGCGTCGCTGATGCTCGACAATATCGTTCTCAGCCGTTCGCGATTCTCGGCGAGGGCTAACGAACTCTTGCGTGCGCGCTGACGCGCCCGGTGAATCGCATCGATGAAAAATGAAAGGCTGCCGGTGAGAAGGAAGTACAGCACTAGCCTTACAGCATCCGCTTTGTTAACGACCGCAAAAGAGAACCTGGGCTCCATGAACAGATACCAGCCGAGGAGCCCTCCAGCCGCGACACTAAAAAGCGCGGGGCCCAGACCGGCGAACCACGCGATCAGCAATGCCGCAACGAAGTAAGTCGGAAAGGGAGTTGTTGGGCCGAGCAGAGGATCCAGCAGCAAGCGCAACAAAGTCGCGGCTGCGACCGCCAACACGGCGCTTCCGTAGCGCAAAATCGTGGGAGATATTGTGAAAAGTCTTTTCTTCAATACTTGGGTGAAGCAGAATCGTTGCGCCGCATCCGCTTCAGGATTCTGTAACTACTCAAGCTCAGCGGACTCACGTCCGGCGGGTCAGCGTCCGACGATTCAAAGACTAACAAACGAAAGGGAGTAGTTTCAACGAGAACCGTCCTCCTTTCGACACTGATAACCTTACCACACCCGGCTGGGGCAGTTCTCAACTGCCACCGCGACTTATTCAGGTCTGGCGCGGAAGTTAGGGATTGAGCGCTCTCTCGGTTAGTGTCAGGCTGCAGGCGCCGAGGCCGCTGTCTTTGTCGTGATTCCGCCGATTAAGTACAGGACGGCTACCGCGATGTGTATGATGTGGTCTCTGGTGCCCAGCATCAGTTTTGGCAGCTCGAGCATGTGCTCGGGGCCGGTGCCGACGAAGTAACCGACCACCCCGAGCAACGCATAGATGATCCCGAAGGCGATGCAGAAACTCTTGGCCGCGCTTGCGCCCTTCATTCCAAAGTAGAATGAGAGCACACCAGTCACTATATGGATGCCATTATGCGCTTTGCCCAGATGCGCGCCCAGAAGGTCGGTTCTGAAAAAGCCCGCGATTCCCACGATAATCAACACAATACCGAGCAGGGTTGCGACGGTCTTTGCCATGTTGTCTCCTTTTCTAATGTGAAGAAGCTTTGGCAGCTTCGATCGCTGCCATTGTTTGCGAACAGCATGCAAACGACCTTAAGAAGCCCAACGGATGAAGTGTCTCGACCCTGCTGAGATGCGTCAGATTATGACCCCGCTAAACTATATTGCATAAACCGTCTGAGTCAAGGACGAAACGAAGGGTTCCGGTGCGGTCGAGAATTACTATTGCTCGCAATGAGCCTTCGACATAACATAGCCGAAACGTCGCAGCTCACTCGCTTCCCCGGCTTGAGTGAAAGGATGATTTAAGATGAGACCATTCTTCGCTAGAGCATTGTTACTCGCGCTCTTCGCAGGGGTCGCGGCCTGCAATCAGCAGCAGGCTCAGCAATCGGTATTGGTGACCGCCGCCAACGAAACGGCGGCGCTAGCCCGGCTCCGCGCGATCGCGGCTGCCGAAGCGCGTTACCAAATCGAGTCGGGCGGCAGCTACGGCACGCTCGATCAGTTGATTCAGAAGCGCTATGTCAACGACCCGTCACAAGGAAAGCTGACAGGCTACCGCTTTGAAGTACAAGTCAGACCCGGCAGCTTTCAGGTCACGGCGATTCCCGAAAAGTTTGGCGTCACCGGCAACCGCTCGTTCTACGTCGACGAAGCAAATGTGGTCCACGCCGCGGACAAGAAGGGCGCGCCCGCAACAGCTTCTGATCCGGAGGCGTAGCTCGAAGATCGAGGGTCGAGAATCGAGGATAGTGTGACTTCCTCTTCAATCCTCGATCCTCAACCCTCAGTCCTCGATCCTCCATCTCTGTCTCCAATCCTCGCTCTTCAATCCTCGATTTGATATATTCTCCCGCCGACGAGGTAAGCTTCTGTCATGCTCCCCAAGATCATCTTCGTCGCAATTGCGTATCTGCTTGGCTCCATTCCGTTCGGTTATCTGCTGATCAAATACGTTTTTACTCGTGGCGAAGACGTTCGGCAGATAGGCTCCGGTGGAATTGGCGCTACAAACGTCACTCGGCGCGCGGGGATGAAGGCCGGGCTGATCACGTACTTCTTTGACGTAGCGAAGGGGACGGCGGCGGTGATGCTAATGCGACTTGTAGCGGACGATGATTACTCCTGGATCGGCGCTGCCGCGATCGCAGCCATCGCCGGCCACATCTTTCCGATCTTCCTGAAATTCCGAGGCGGCAAAGGCGTCGCAACTGGGGTGGGCGTTTACCTGGCACTCGCGCCTTACTCGGTGCTCACAACGTTGGCGCTTTGGGCGCTCATCGTTTATTTAAGCCGTTACGTGTCGCTGGGTTCGATCATCGCCACCGCCGCAGTCCCGCTTTGGACGCTGCTGTTTTATGGATTACTTCAGCCGAGCCCACACTTGAAGGCACTGATCATTATTGCCCTCGCGGGTTGCGCACTGATCGTCGCCAAGCATCGCGAAAACATCGCCCGGCTGATGCGCGGGACTGAAAGCAAGATCGGCACGCGAATCAAGCCGGCGGTCGTCAGCGGAGGGCAAAACTGATGACCGGAGAGACAGCGTCCGAGACAAAGCGCGTTGCGATCATCGGCGCCGGAAGCTGGGGCACGGCTCTGGCGATGATCGCAGCTCACAATAGGCATCAGGTAAAGCTTTGGGCGCGCGAGCCTGAAGTCGCGCTGGAAATCAACCGCGCGCAAAGGAACCCTTTCTATCTTTCAGACTTTGAGCTTGACGAAGAGATTCACGCGACAACTTCGATTGAAGAGGCAATCGAAGGCGCCGACTTCGCTTTGCTGGTCGTCCCTTCGCACGCGATGCGCGAGACGGTCACGCGACTTCGCTCGCATTTGACATGCGAGATGGTGTTGGTCAGCGCGGCGAAGGGCGTCGAGAACGAGACGCTGATGCGAATGGAAGAAGTGGTCAGCAATGTCTTACGCGAGAGCTTCGCGCCCCGATACGTTGCGCTTTCGGGGCCGAGCTTTGCGCGCGAGGTTGCCAAAGGGGATCCAACCGCAATCGTCGCCGCAAGCCGCGACCGCGAATGGAGCGAGTTGATCCAGCGTTCGCTGAGCTCGAGTCTCTTTCGCGTATACACAAACACCGACGTGGTGGGCGTCGAGCTTGGCGGCGCCGTAAAGAATGTTGTTGCGATCGCCGCTGGAGTCGTGCGCGGGCTCGGCTTCGGCACGAATGCCGTTGCGGCGATCATTACACGCGGGCTCGCGGAAATGACCCGGCTCGCGGTGACTCAAGGGGCGCGGGTGGAAACACTTGCGGGTCTAGCAGGGCTTGGCGATCTGGTGCTGACTTGCACGGGCGAGCTTTCGCGCAATCGACGGGTCGGCGTCGAGCTCGGTCGCGGTCGCAAGCTCGCTGACATAACGGGAGAGATGCGCGAGGTGGCCGAGGGCGTTAAGACTACGCGCTCGATTTACGAGTTGGGCCGCCGGTTGGCGATTGAGATGCCTATCACCGCGAGCATTCACGCGTTGCTTTATGAGGACAAGCCGGCGCTGGAAGCGGCGAACGACTTGATGGGCCGACCGCTCAAGCGAGAGTGAAGCCAGCTTGCACGCTCGTAGCACAGACTTTAGTCTGTAGACCTGTGAGCTACAGACTAAAGTCTCTGCTACATCGCCAGCATAAAGGGAGAATCAAATGTCTAGTAATTACGTTCCTCCAACAACTCCAATCGGCGGGCA
>DATFWM010000471.1:0-6634 GCA_035259295.1 Blastocatellia bacterium
CGTGCGTCGAGTACTGCCCGGTCGACGAGTGCATGTTCTGGGTGCCTGACCCCGACTACTATCCGAACGGCCGAATCGAAGTCGATCCCAATCTGTGCATCGGATGCAAGCTCTGCACTAGCAAGGGTCCTGAAGGAACATTCCTTGAGGGCTGTCCGTGGGATGCTATCGAGATGATGGACACGAGCGAGTGGGAAGCTCGGACCGGTTTTAGTCTGAATCCCTAGTCGCGGGCGGAGAGATGACCCATCGCAAGACCACTGAAGAAGATAGAACGAATCGTTAAGCCTGAGCCAGAGCGCGCAAAAGTTACGCGAGAAGAGTTCCTCGATAAAATCAAGAAAGCGGAGGAGTGGAGGAAAAAACGCCTCGCCGAAATCAAGGAGTCTCCGCGTTGAAGTCTATCTGACAGTCAGATTTGATTCCTCCTATCAACAAACGCGAGATTGGCTCCTACGGGAGTTCACCCCCTTTTTTGGTGGCTGCAGTGCTATTGACAACGTCGAAGGTTGGTATCGCGCCAAGGATGGCCCCACCGTTGAGGACATAATCACAGTCATCTACTCTGACACTCCGGAACTTCGCGTACGTGAAGAACGTGTTTTGCGGAATTATCTGGACGGCCTGAAGGATTTCATCGAGTTCCATCTTTCGGAAGAGAGCATATTCATTTCCTATTTGGGCGATAGAGCACGCCGGGCGTAGATGACACACTTACCTTCCAGCCCTCTCACGTATAGCCTCGATTGTTGATAGTGCCTGCTTTTGAATCCGATCGGGCATCCCCGCAACCGGGCGAGTGTAGCGCTGTACGTAAGGGATGTCTTCCGGTTGACCGACGATGTAGAGCGCTCGCAAAGCCTCCCACACCTGCTCGGTTGAAGGCGAGAGCGTCATCAGCTCGCTCCCCGGTTCGACTCGTCCTCCGTTCGCGACGAATATCGTTTCGATTCGGCCTGCTTCCAGCGAGCGGATCTCGCCAGTGTTTCCGTCCTGCTGGCGTATGCGAGCGAGCGGCGCGTTTGCAACCATAGGAGCGCCTTCCTCTTTCACAATCAATTCAACTGTGCCCGCGCTTTCCGCTCGTACTGTGAGACGCTGTAACATTTCGATCAACTCCGGTCGCGCGGACGCGTCACCAAATCTCACAAGCCCTAAAGCTGCATTGTGACGCACTCCAGGAGTGGGGTCCGCGAGCAGAGTGAGCAGCGCAGAGTGAAAACCCTGATACGTATTGTCCTGACCCATCACCCATGCCGCCGTCAATCGAACTTCCGGCGGCTGTTGGTGTGACGCAGCGATCACGTCGGAGTACCAGCGCTTGACTGATTGGTCGCCTCCTATTATTCGATTCCCGATTTGAGCGAGGGCGTGCTGGACATTGCGCGGTTTGTTCTGATCGTGGAGATACTCCTCCATCCTGGCGTCCGACAGCGGCCTTCCGAACCAGGAGCCGTACCACGCGAGGAAGGGAATCACGACAAATAGGATGAGCACCACCAGGATCGCCCACGGGTATTTGCGGCTCGGGCCCCGACGCTGGGCCGTGATGCTTTCTTCGTCGTTCAGAGGTTGCTGATTGTTCACTCTCTTATTATCTCCGAGCGGGGAATACTCAGCGACTGCGAAATGCAAATGCTTTCGATTAACACCTCACTTCAGTGAGGTGGCGGCGTGCTGGGGCGTCGGCCGCTCTCGCCTGCCACCCCACTAAAGTGAGGTGTTAATGAAATCTGTCTTAAGCCGAATAAACGCGCTTTGTTTGATTATTGCGAACCGTGCAAGCTCGTTCATTGAACGCCTGAACAAACAGCCGCTCATCCACCAGCAACGCCTTGCGAAACGCCGAGTTTGTTATATAACCAGCCGCGCGCACGATCGCGAACGTCAGCCCCGCGTAGGCTACGAGTGTCGCGGCGATGGGCAATCCGTTGAGCAGCAGATCCAGAAACACGGCGACCGAGACCGCGCCGGCGCCGGTGACCCACTTGTGAATCGGCGACGACGGTTGAGCGACGTAAAACACGAATGCCTGAATCGGCGCCGCCACCAACAGCCAATACTCGCGTGTCCAAAACGCCGCAACGACTGATGCAATGGCCGTTATGATCAGCAGCAATGACAACGCGGCGACTACCGCCCGTTTGAATCTTGTGTTGGACCGCTGAGCCCACTCCGCCGCGGCTAGCGAGCCGACGCCGATGTTGAAACTGCGAATAGCAACGGCGGCTTTTAACTGTTCAAAATCCTCGAAAGGAAAGTTGGGCAGATCTCCGACCCTCTCGCGCTGGGTTATCGACTGAAGTGATTGTGCTTTGAGCATGATTGCCAGCTAATGCGAGGGGTAAAGATGATAGAGCATCACGTAGACGATCACACCGGTGACCGAAACGTAGAGCCACATCGGAAACGTCCACCGCGCGACAGCGCGATGGCGCTGGAATGAACCACGAAGCGCGCGCGTGAGGGTCACTACGACAAAGGGAACAATCGTCGCCGCCAGGACCGTGTGCGAAATCAAAATGAAGAAATAGACCGGCCGCGCGATTCCAGTGCCGATGAAACGCGTCACGCCTGCTCCAAAGCCGACGTGATATACGAGGTAGGAAATCAGGAACAGACTCGAGCTGGTTACGGCGCCGATCATGCACGCTCGATGAGCTGCAATGCGCTTGCGGCGAATCAACAGAAAGCCCGTGACTATGAGTATCCCGGTGGTCGCGTTCAGAATGGCGTTGAACGTTGGCAAGAAACTTATCGACATAGACTTGTAGGGGCGGCCTCTGTGGCCGCCCCTCTTTTGCATTAACGTACCAACAATCACCAAGGGGCGGCCACGGAGGGCCGCCCCTACAATTCACTCTTTGCGACCCTGAACGTTTCTGTACCGGTAAATCACTCCGAACATCCCAGCGAATATCGAAACCGGCGGAATCAGCAGCACCAGCGCCGCCAGATTCAATCCTCGGCTTGCGGCCGCCGCGTCCGCTGACGCTTCGACAGCCGCTTTGCACATCGCGCATTGCGCAAGCGCCGGGCTTGCGGCAAGCAGCGCCACGCTCGCCGCGATCACAATAACCAACAATAATCGCGCAGTTCTCATCAGCTATCCTTCCTGTTTCTGCTCCACTTTCTGCAGCGGCTCAGCCGGTCTCATCTTCAGTAGCCGGAAGCTGTCAGGGAAGAGTATAGCAAACAAGCACAGCAACACGACAAGCGTCGGCACGATCGTCAGGATCAAGCTCAGCCGCTCAAACTTCAAGTGCATGAAATAAGCAATGATCAGCGCAGCCTTAATGATCGAAGCGCCCATCAAAATTATCACCATCAGCGTCAGAGGCACTTTTACGTATGCCAGAAAGACCTCGAACGCCGTCAGCCCGAGCAACGCACCCCACACGTAGCTGTTCTGGCGGTCGCTGCCGCCGTGAACCTCATGAGCGATCTCCATATCGACTCCTCCCTCCGCGACGGCTTCTTCGGCGAACGGGTTCTTCAACAGTCCGTTGGCGCGCGCCCAAAGCAGCGGCGGAGTGGCGAACAGCAACGCTAGCATCAGACATACCAGAACCAGAAACAAATCGTCGGTGCCAGCGCGGAAGGTGTCCGAGAACACATCCCAGACAGCCACGCCCAACGACAGCGCCGCAAGCGCCAGCAGCACCATGTTCAAAGCCACGACTTCTCTTTGTTTCGCGTCCACCATTCTATCCTCACAAGTTATTTCGCCAGCACGCCGGCATAGTCAACCGACAACAGGTAGATCAGCGGGAAGACAAACATCCATACCAGGTCGACGAAGTGCCAGTAGAGTCCCGCGACCTCGACGTCGTCATTGAGTTTCTTTATTCGCGCTGCGATGACACCGAGATAACAAACACCGGAGAAGACGTGGAACATATGGAGGCCGGTTATTCCAAAGAATGCCGAGCCGAACAGCGGCGAGGCGCCGGGGAAGGCTTTAGCCCACTCTTCCGGGAGTTCAAACGGCGCAAGGCCCTCGCCGATCAGGTGGTTCCATTCCATCAAGTGCAACGCGATGAACGTCAGCCCTAGAACCATCGTCGCTGCAATCCATTTTCGGGCGGTCGCTCTCTTTTGACGCTTCGACGCCGACACTGCAAACACCATCGTCAACGAACTGGATAACAGCACAAAGGTCATCGCAGTCGAGAAGATTATGCTGGGGTTGAAGGGGAACGGCGTGGGCCAATTGACGCTGGCGACGCGCGCGTAGCTGTAGGTCACCAGCAGCGCGCCAAACGTCAGCGAGTCTGACATTATGAACAGCCACATTCCAAGCTTGCGATGCCCGACTCGGTAAGGAAGCGTTCCGCCGCCCCAATCGTTACTTGTCAGCGTTTCTACTCTAGCCTCTGCCATCTATTCGCCTCCGGCTCTCAGTCTCATCTGAAGAAAAACAGCAGCCCAAAAAGATAAACCCACAGCCCATCCATGAAGTGCCAGTAAATCGCGGTAATGTTCACAGCAGCGCGGCGCTTCAAGCCTATCCGCATCCGAAACGCGGCAACCGTAACGTATGAGAGGGCGATCACGCCTCCCAACAAATGCAACCCGTGTAAGCTCGTTAACAGATAAAAGAACGAGCTGTGCGGATGGCTGTTGATGTAAACGCCCTGCGAGGCCAGCGCGCGCCACGCAGCCAACTGCCCCGCAAGAAACGCAATGCCGAGTAAAGTGGTCGCGGCAATCCAGAACTTAAAGCGACCGTAATCGTTTCGCCCGAGCGCCCGGCGCGCGAGTTCCACGCTCACGCTGCTGACCAGCAGAACGACTGTGTTGAGCCACAACACGCGGGGCATCTCGATTGGCGCCCAATCGTCGGGACCGCCGCTCAGGGCCGGCACGCTGCGCACGATGTATGCGCTGGTCAGCGCGACGAACAACATCAGGATGCTGGCCAACGCGACCCACATGCCGATCCGATACTTCTGCGGCTTGAGCGCATCCTCGCGAGTCCAGCCCGGCGGCCACTCCTTCGAGCCGTCAGGCCCGGAACCGAACGGGTCTCCGCTGCCGCCCGAACCCAAGCCTCCGCCAACGCCCGGCTTGATCCCGATGTCAGTTGTTAGAGTAGTCGGCATTCTCGATTTGTTTTCGTAGTACGGACTATAGGCGGAAGCTCGTATCCGCCCAAATGCCCAGTGTACAAACTTCCGCCTAAAGGCCGTACTACAAACTCCTAGTCTCCATGCACCTCCGCCGGCTCCGCGTCCGTCTGCATTAAATAATCCTTCGACGCGCCCGGCACGCTGTATTCATAAGCTCCGCGGTGGACCACCGGCTCGATACCAGCAAAGTTGTCGTGCGGCGGCGGCGAGGGAATCGTCCATTCGAGCGAAGTTGCTTCCCACGGGTTCTCCGCTGCCTTGGGACCTTTCACCCAGCTCCAGACCAGGTTGACCAAAAAGATCAACTGCGCGCTGATGGTTACGAAGGCCGCGATCGAAACGAACCGCGTCAGCGGTGTCATGTTGCTCAGATAATGCAAGCCCTCACCCGTCGCGGGGTTCCAATGGAAGGAGTACCGCCTGGTCTGCCCGGCCATTCCCATGATGTGCATAGGAATGAAGATCGCATTCACTCCAGCGAAGGTGAGCAGGAAGTGAATCTTGCCCAAGCCTTCATTCATCATCTTGCCGAACATCTTTGGGAACCAAAAATAAGTGCCCGCGAACATCCCGAAAATCGCCGCGACTCCCATTATCAGATGGAAGTGCCCGACGACGAAGTAAGTGTCGTGCAGCGGAATGTCGATCGATGTCTGACCGAGAAACAGGCCGGTGATGCCGCCCGACACAAAAAGCGAAACGAACCCGATCGCGAAAAGCATCGGCGTTGTGAATCGAATCTGTCCGCCCCACAACGTGCCGAGCCAGTTGAAAGTCTTGATGGCCGACGGCACGCCGATAGTCAACGTGACAAGCGAGAAAGCGATTGCCGAATAGGGACTCATGCCGCTTATGAACATGTGATGGCCCCAAACGAAGAAGCCCAGCAACCCGATCGCAAAAATAGCGAACACCATCGCGCGATAGCCGAACACGGGCTTGCGCGCAAATGTCGCCAGTATGTGCCCGGTCAAACCCATACCAGGCAGGATGGCTATGTAGACTTCGGGATGGCCAAAGAACCAGAACAGATGCTGCCACAAGATGGGCGACCCGCCCGCGTGTTCCGTCACGAGTTTCCCGCTCACGTATTCGTTTCCCGGGATGAAGAAGCTCGTGCCGGCCAGATGATCGAGCAAGATCAAGATGCCCGCCGCAAGCAGAACCGGGAACGACAACAGCGCGAGCACCGCGGTCGTGAACCACGCCCAGCAAGTCAGCGGCATGCGCATCAGCGACATGCCTTTGGTGCGCATGTTCAGCAGCGTCGTGATGAAGTTGAGCGCGCCCAGCAACGAGCCGACGCAGAAGATCGCGATACTGATCACCCAGAGGTTCATGCCGGCGCCCTGACCCGGGCCAGCGATCTTGCCGAGCGCACTCAGTGGCGCGTAACCGGTCCAGCCGCCGATGGGTCCAACCGTGCCGCTGCCGCCCGCGAATGAAGGCCCAAGTGCGGAGAACCACTGTCCGATCGATTGATTACCTTCGACGAAGATGGC
>DATFWM010000472.1:0-2868 GCA_035259295.1 Blastocatellia bacterium
AAGCTTTATGTCCGAACCTCTTTCACAGATTCCCGGCGGTCTTCGCTACTACTTCGGTCGTGAAGCTCGCTTGAGACGCAGCATCGAAGACACCGCGATGTCGGTGCTGGACGGCTGGTCCTACCAAGAGATCACCACGCCAACCGTCGATTATTACTCGCTGTTTGATCGCGCAATGGGCCACTCCGAATCTCATCACGCGTTCAGGTTCACCGACACGGACGGGCGTCTCCTGGCTTTGAGGCCCGACGTCACCTCTGCAGTTGCGCGCGCAGCGGCGACGTTGTTCGGGTCGACCGAAAGGCCCTTGCGCTTATGCTACGCCGCGTCCGTGTTTCGCCAACAACCACGAACGCGCGCGGAATGGCGCAGAGAGTCGACGCAGATCGGCTGCGAGCTTACCGGAGCGAACACACTTGCAGCAGACCTGGAGCTGTTGGTAATGGCTTCAGAGATTCTCAATCGTCTGGGCCTCAACGGGAATTTTGTGATCACGGTCAACAACATCGAGATCTTCAACGGAGTTGCGGCGAATCTCGATCTTGATGTGTCAGCTCGAGATGAAATGCGCCGTCTGATTGACGCTCGCGACGCAGTCGAGCTTGAGCGATTTCTGACTCCTCACGCACCCGCCGAAGAGCGCCGCGCCTTCGCTCGTCTGACGCAACTAGCAGGCAAGCGCGACACACTGGATAAGGCGCGATCGGTGATCACCAATCCGCGCTCGGTTGCCGGATTGTATCATCTCGAAAGCGTGTGGCGCGTTGTAGAATCGCTAGGCCTTGCCGACTATTTCGAGATCGATCTTGGGGACGTTTCCAGGCTGGATTACTACACAGGTCTCACTTTCAAAGTGTATGTCGCGGGAGCCGGCGCAAGGATGGGCAGCGGGGGGCGGTACGATGGCCTGACGGCAAAATTCGGCAAGGCTGAGCCGGCGATAGGTTTTGTTCTCGATCTTGAGGCGCTCACCGATGTACTGCTGGCGCGCAGCGGAGAATTGACCCTGACTCGCGCGCCGCAACGCGAAGCGCTGCGAATCTCAAATGACGATCCGGCGCTGCTCTTCCGAGAAGCGATGAATCTCCGCGGTGAAGACGCGCGGGTGCTGGTGAAGTTTTAGCGAGGTGAAAGGTGACAGACCTCACGATCGCGGTGGCAAAGGGAAGATTGCAGGCTGAAGCGTTCGAGCTGCTCGCGCGAGCAGGGCATCAAGTGTCGAGCGACGTGCTCTCGTCGCGGCGTCTGATTCTGGAAGACGAAGCGGCGCGTTGCCGATTCATCATCGTCAAACCTGCTGACGTGCCTGTCTACGTCGAGCACGGGATCGCAGATTGCGGGATAGTCGGTCGCGACGTGCTGCTTGAAAGCGAGGCCGATGTGTTGCAACCGCTCGCTCTTGAGATAGGCCGCTGTCGTATCGGCGTCGCCACGCGAGCGGGCGCCTCGCTGAGCGGTTTGGGAATGGTGAGAGTAGCCACAAAGTATCCGCGAATCGCAGCATCGCATTTTGGCGCTCGCGGGATTCCGGTCGAGCTGATCGAACTGTCGGGATCGGTTGAGCTCGCGCCGCTGTTAGGGCTTGCCGACTGCATCGTCGATCTTGTGGAAACAGGGCGAACGCTGAGCGAGAACGGACTCGAGTTGCTTGACGTGATTACTGAATCAACCGCGCGATTGATTGTCAATCGCGCCAGCTATCAATTGAAGGCGGCCGCCGTCAGCAACCTAATCAATTCGCTGAAGGGTTCGTAGTACCGCATTCATGCGGAAGTTCGTACGTCGGAGATCTTAGACTAAGCAGGGCTTTACACACTTCCGCATGAATGCGGTACTACGAACCACTGGGGCAGACGATATGATCGACATCATTCACGTCGATGAAACCGAAAGGCTTGCTGCGAAGCTTGCGCGCATCCGCGAACGCAACGTCGCGCTGGATGCCGAGTTGATGAGCCGGGTTGCAGCGATCATCCAGGATGTCAGGCTCCGAGGTGATGCCGCCCTCATTGAATACAACGCCCGGTTTGATGGCTGCGAGATGACTGCCGCAGAACTGCGAGTGAGCGAAGACACATTGCGTGACGCGGCGGCGCACGTCGAAGGGCAGGTCCTGGGAGCCTTGCGCGAGGCCATTGGAAGAGTTCGTTTCTTCCACGAATCGGAGCGCCAGAGTTCTTGGGAAGTTGAAACCGAAAGCGGTGTGCGGATTGGACAACGAATAACGCCCATTGAACGCGCGGGCTTGTACGTGCCGGGCGGACTTGCGAGCTATCCGTCGTCGGTCGTCATGAACGTAGTGCCCGCGCAAGTCGCGGGAGTCAGCCGCATTGTTGTAGTCACGCCTCCGCGGACGATCGGGGAAAGTCCGGCGGTGGCGGCGGCGCTCGTCGAGCTTGGTGTGACCGAGGTATACGCGGTTGGAGGCGCGCAGGCAATCGCAGCGTTAGCCTTCGGCACTGAAACCCTGCCTCGCGTTGACAAGATCACCGGACCGGGAAACCGCTACGTGGCGGCGGCGAAGAAGCTGGTATTCGGCGTAGTCGGTATTGAATCGATTGCCGGGCCGAGTGAGGTAGTCATCATCGCCGACGACACAGCGCGCGCGTCTTTTGTTGCGAGCGATCTTCTGGCGCAGGCTGAGCACAGCGAAGACGCTTCGTCGATCTTGATTACGACGAGCCGGAAGCTTGCCAGCGAGGTCGTCGCCGACGTGGCAAGTCAAGCCCGCAAGCTTCGACGCGTTGACGTGTTCAATAAATCGCTTCAAAACTACGGGGTGATTGTCGTTGTTGATGGAATCGACGAAGCGTGCGCGCTGGCGAGCAGTCTCGCTCCCGAACATCTCGAAATCCAGGCACGCGATGA
>DATFWM010000473.1:0-11273 GCA_035259295.1 Blastocatellia bacterium
GGAGTTGACGACCTGAAGCGTCACGGTCTGACCGGGGCTGATCTTCTTGCCTGACTTCCTTGCAATCAACATGTTCGTGGGGCTCGTCGGGTCGTTGCTTGTCCTGACCTGCTGCTCGCCGTCCATGAGCAGCACCGCTCCGCTGTCGAAGTTCTGGCCGGCTACCAGCAATTGTTTGCCTGACACCGCCGCGCCCAAAATCACCGGCGCGGGATTGGTCGCAGCGATTCCTTGCAAGGCAATGTCGAATGTCGCCGCGTAGCCTTGTGACGTTTGGCTTACGTTGAGCAGAAGCTGCGACCCGCCCCCGTTGTAGATGCCATCCTGATTGTTTCGCGTGTTGCGCGCTCCCTTGGAGCTGTAGGGAGCTTGAGTGTAAACCTGATCGGTAAACGCATCGTCGAAGAAGAGTTGTGAGGTGAACTCGTAGGCGGTCTGAGAGCCGGTGAAGAGCCGGATCTTGAAGTGAATGTGAACGGCGCGGCCGGAGTACCAACCCGGATAGATTGTCGTGAACTGGACCGAGCCGTTGCCTTCGGTGACCTGATATCCGCGCAGGTATTTCTGACCTTTTGTGTTGAACCCCGGATCGCTGACGTCGGAATAAATTCCGAGAGCGTCGCAATGCCAAATGTCCACGTACGCGCCGGTCAAAGGGGTGCAAACGCCGCTATTCAAGCGCGTTACGTTAATGTTCAACCCCAGTAGCGATCCCGATTTCATCGCGCCGGTAGTCGGATCGGTTCTGATATCCGAGCGGTTGAGTCTTTCGTCAACGAAGTAAGGACCTTCCGTGAGTTGAGGCCTCACCACGCAGGACATCTGCGGCGTGACAATCGGCGAAAGGGAGCTTGCCTTCACCGCTGGGTCTCGCCGGCCCGTGGTCCAGAAAGTTCCTGCCAACGCGGTAGCTCCGGCTGCTCCGATCAGGCGCAGCGTCTCGCGTCGGCTGATCAAGCCCCTGTGTATTCTGTTCATCTCTACGTTTCTGATTGCTGGGCTCAACTGCTACACAAATACGTCAATGACTATGCGTCGTCACTCACATCAGTAAGCTTCGTTTGTGTCAGGGTGAGGCTAGTGGGCCGAGCACGGTCGGCCCACCAAAGACCGGGACCGGAGATTACTTTTTGTTCTTCTTCAATACATTGGCGAACACAAAGTCCGCGACAAACTCGCCGTTGTCATTGCTCAATCCTAGAATGTCAACGTGATCCCCGACGCCGAAATCGTCAAGGTTAGCGGTTTGTCCGCGTCGGCTCAGGCCTGCTTCATTGTCCACGTAGACGATCAGGTCTTGGCCGTCGCTGGTAACAACCGTGATAACGCCGGCATCGATGTAGACCGCCGAGATTTCACCGGAAACTCCGGCTGCTTTGGTCACACTTTCAACACTTTGTCCGCTCGGTTTTCCGTCGCCGCCAAAAACGCGAGTCGCAGTGAATTTTCCGCTTGAGTCACGAGTGCCTTCGGCAGCAACGTGATCGCCTGCTTTGAAATCACTAAGCTTGGCAGCTTGATGGTTACGGCTGAACTGAGTGCTCGAGGTTGTATATATCACCTGGTTCGAGCCGTCGTGAGCCTTAACCGTAATGGTGCCCGCTGAGGTGCTTACAGAAACCACGTCGCCAACAATCGCGTTATGGCCGCTGCCGGGCGGGTGCTCGCCAGGACCGGCGGGAGGATGGGCATCACCGCCAACGACGCTGTCAGCAACAAACTGGCCGCTCGAGTTTTTTGCGCCGTGAGCGGCCACAAAATCGTTGACTTTGAAGTCACTGAGCTTTGCAGCTTGATGATTGCGCTCGAACTTTGTATCAGCCGTCGTGAATACACTCTGTGTGGATCCGTCACGCGTCTTCAAGGAAATCGTGCTGCCGGCAATTGCCGTAACTTGACCAAACACGTGGTTGGCAGGATCACCGCCCGGGCCTCCGGGATGTCCAGGCCCGCCGCCCTGTGCAAGAGCGGTTGAATGCGTCGCCAGATTGAAGAGGCAAACGAGCGCAACTGCTAACAACACCTTACGAGTCGTGTTCTTCATCGTCTTCTCCTATTAGATATTTGAGCTTGTCGCATTTCAGGGTAAAGCATCGCTGACCGTTGCTAGTCGGATGCCTCATACCTGATGCCTTCGGGCAGGGCCGATAGTTCCACTAAATTTCCAGGGCTGATCCCTGATCAGTCTTCTCTGTCTCTTTTCATCCCGCGCATCCTGTCGGGAGGAGGAGTTCTCTCTTCGACTTTGTAATCCGACGGCACCTCGAACAACGACCGCGCAGGCTCGCTGCGATTGATGTTGGTCAACCGGTACACGGTTTCTCCCATGCGTGGATCTTTGTGCTTGCTCAATACGACGGTTTGGAGCACCGCGGAATACCATCGTTCGGAAACAATCTCGAGTGGCCGATCATTGCCGATCTGGCCTGCCGGGATTGTGACGGTCGAGCGCGTGCCTTCAGCCTCGACGCCTTCGATCGTCTGTTTGCCGAGCGATTCGGTCTTGCTCTCCGACGACGGCGGCGGTTGGTGAGGCGGAGGAGGACCGCCGTGGCTGGACATCTTTCGCGCAGTCTTGTTGCTCGGATCGAGAATATAATTAACGCCGCTCACCGGATCGTTGATTGAGATAATGCGCGGGGCGTCACCTGACACGGCGAACGGACCTAATGCTTCCATCGTCTGTTCTCGTCGCGTTCGCCCCTCGCCGTCGCGATAGATCAAAGCGTTGGACTTGCGAGTGATATGAGTCCCGTCGCTAAGCGTCTGCGTGCTCTCAAGGACGGCTTCGGCTGAATAGGGCGCGCCCTTTACCACCTTGTCGCCAAAGCGCATTTCGGATGAAAGAAACTCGAGGCCGCCGCCAAAAGGACGGCCCGGTCCCGGTCCGTGGCCGGGCCCTCTATCTCCCTGCGGGCCCGGGCCGCCGGGTCCGTGCCTCGGAGGTGGACCTTTTTGCGCCCTTACGCCGATGCTGCAAGTCAGCACGATCGCCAATGATGCAATGATCGTCCACCAATTCCTACGCGTGTTCATTGTTGCCCCCATTCGTTTGTCACTGATTGGTTGTCCTTGATTGCTGATGTAACCGAATTCCGTGCGCCACTCCTTCATCGCTCAGCAACAGGTCAGCTTCTACCAAGTCGTTCGCGTGGTCGACATTCATAGCCAGCCCCATCGAGATCAGCGTCGAACGAGGAACGCGAACGTGCACCACTTGCCCGCTTCTCAAAGCGCTGGCGTCGGCAACGTAAGTCAGCGGAATGAAATCCGTTTCCGAATCGTCTGAGGCTTTGCTCCGCGCAACAACATGATGATTAAGGTGTCGGGGCTTCTGCTGCGCTGGACGGTTTATCTCTTCCGTCACCGACTCATTCGGGGCTGGCATGTCTTTCGCGCCCGCCCGAGGCTCGTCAGGTATTGCCGCTTTGTTTGAGGTACCCGGCGTCAATTGCGCCTGTTCACCGGATCGTCGGGGAATAAGTTGCAACGAGATTACCGCAAACAGGATGACTGCAGCCGCCGCTGCCGCCCATACGAGACGTGCCCGAAGTCTTAACTTCGCCGCGCTTGGGGTCATCGAACTCGCGGACAGCGCTCGCTGATCAGCGAATGCTTCAAGCAACGCCGCGCGAACTCGAGCAGGTGCCCTTTCAGTTTCCCCGCTCGCCGTTACGCGCAATGCCGCGTTAAGAGCCCGCTCGTTGGCGAGGCGCGCCTCGCAGCTCTCGCAACCATAGGTGTGCGAAAGCGCTCGCCTACGCTTAACGGCCGACATCAAATGATCAGACGCAAGATCTCCCACAAGTATCTCAAACTCTTCACAATTCATAGGCACACCTCGCCTGGTTGAACGTGCCGGAAATCGGGCCGGATTCTCTCCGAGTCTGCAGTTTATCGATCAACATTGCACGAGCGCGGTGCAGCCGCGATCGCACTGTTCCTACTGGACAGCCAATCACTGTGGCCGCGTCCTCATAGTTCATTTCCTGAAGGTTGCACAACACGACTACCTCGCGGTAGTGCACTGGCAGGGCTGAGATCGCGTGACGCACCGATTCGATTGTTTGATTGCGAGCCATTTCTTCCATCGGGTCATTGTCCACGATCAACTTCGCGTCAACGGGCGCATCGTCCTCCTGATCGTCGGATATGGAGACGAAAGCGCGATCACGTTCCAGTCGGCGCAGCACTCGATGTCGCGCCATTCCGTACAGATAAGCCTGAAGCGGTCCGCGCGCTGGGTCATACTGGTTGCCATCCCGCATAAGCGCCATAAAAACATCCTGAGTAACATCCTCGGCCACGGCTTCAGACCCGCTCATTCGCAAAGCGAATCGGTAGATACCCCCTTGATGCCTCTCATAAAGCTGTTCGAGCGCTCCGGCGTCGCCGGCCATCATACGCCGCAGCAACTCGTGGTCAGCCGGATTAACGGGCGCTCTCAGCATGAACAAGTGAGCTCTCAATAACCTTTCTAAGAATGAAAATGCTGGTGGACCTCTTACGCTGGCCCACCAGAATAAGCGACGTTATGATAGCATCGAACGCGACGTTAACCTATCCTCTAGTTTGTTCGAGGCGGCGGCTGGTCTCCGCCAAAAACGTGATCGGCAACGAATTGGCCGTTCGCGTTTGGCGCGCCGTCCGCTCTAATGTGATCGCCGGCTTTGAAGTCTCCGATCGTCGCAGGCTGCCGGTTGCGATTGAACGTGGTGTAGGCGGTTGTATAAATCACGCGGCTCGCATCGTCGCGGGCCTTGACTGTGATGGTGCCTGCCGCTGTGTCGACCGACACCACCTGGCCGCCAGCGCCTCTTCCGGGTCCGCCTCGCGGTCCGCCCGGCGGCGGCGCATCACCACCCGTAACGTGATCGGCGGTGAACTGGCCGCTGGCGTCTCGGGACCCGTGCGCGCCTGCAAAATCATTCACCTTGAAATCGCCTAGGCTTGCCGGCTGGCGGTTTCGCTCGAATGTTGTCTTGTCGGTTACGTTAATAACCTGACTCGATCCGTCTCTGGTCTTAACGGTTATGCTACTGCTGCCGATAGCGCTCACCTGGCCCCCAACGTGATTAGCAGGATCGCCGCCACGCGGTGGTCCCTGAACAACGACTACAGCGAATATCTCAAAACTCAGCAACGCCACGAGCGCAAGTCCTGCAAGCGCTTTCAACAACGTGTCTTTCATGCAGATTCTCCTCGAACGCGGATTTGATGGACCGGGTTCGAGACAGGGCGATCAGCCATTCTGTTCTTGGGAAGAGGTCGCATGCTTTTTTCTGAATCGAAACACCCCATCTGAAATTCCATCCACAGGTGATGCCCGCGAAAACACCGATTAGTTCCACAAATATTTGCGACGCTGGGTTGGCTTTCTGCTTAAGTGCTTTCCTGCTAATCTACGGAGAGAGCTATGATCACCGTCGATGAAGGGCTCAGCATCGTGCTCGACCAGGTTAAACCGCTTGGCGTCGAGACGGTCGCGCTGGAAGAGGCTCAACGTCGGGTCCTGGCCGAAGATGTTCGCGCAGACATCGATCTCCCGCCGTTCGATCGCGCCCGAATGGATGGATACGCGGTTCGCTCGGCCGATGTAACCACTGCGCCAGTCAAGTTGCGAGTTATCGGGGAGGTTGCAGCCGGTGCCAAGTTCGAGCGCAAGCTTAATCACGGTGAAGCCGTAAAGATCTTCACAGGCGCGCCGGTTCCCGAGGGCGCCGACGCGGTCCAAAAAGTCGAAGTCACTCGCTCAAGCGACGGCACGGTCGAAATATTGGAAGCGATAAAGCCCGGTCAGTTCATCACGCCCCACGCAAGTGAAGTCGCGGCGGGAGAAATCGTTTCTGAAGCCGGGCGCGAGATCGGTCCCGCGGAGATGTCTGTTCTTGCTTCGTTCGGATACGCCCGCGTGAAAGTCGCGCGCCGCCCTCGGGTTGCCGTGATCTCCACCGGCAGTGAGCTCATAGACGTGTCGTCAAAACCTTCAGCGGCACAAATACGCAACTCGAACAGCTACACGCTTGGGGCTTACGCCGCGCGCGCCGGGGCAGCGGTCGATGTGCTTGGGACCGTAGAAGATACGCCCGAAGCGACGCGCGATGCGTTGATCCGAGCCGCAGATAATCGGGACGTGGTCATAACGTCAGGCGGGGTCTCGATGGGCGACTACGATCTGGTCAAAGCGGCGCTAAAAGAGATAGACGCGGAGATTTATTTTGACCGAGTCATCATCAGGCCGGGCAAGCCGATTGTTTTCGCGAAACGCGCCGAGACTTTTTTCTTCGGGCTTCCGGGGAATCCGGTCTCGACGTCGGTGACCTTCAATGTTTTTGTCAGACCGGCGATTCGGAAGATGCAAGGCGAACGTTCTCCAACTCTTCCAACTGTTCGCGCAGGTCTTTCTCGATCCTTGAAAGATCCGTCGAGCCGAAGAAGCTATCTGCCGGCGCGTGTGTTTATAGAAAACGGCAACGCCATAGCTGAGCCTTTGAAGTGGGGCGGCTCATCTGACCTGGTAGCGTTCATGCGAGCGAATGCTCTGATAATCGTGCGCGAGGACGTGCACGAAATCGCGGAGGGCGAGCTCGTCGATGTAATGTTGCTATGACCCTCACTCACACAGACGAACAAGGTCGCGCTCGAATGGTTGACGTCGGCGACAAGCCAATCACCACTCGAGCAGCTTCAGCCAGCGGATTCGTGCGAATGTCAGCGACAACGGTTGAAGCGATTCGCGCGCAGAGCACGCCCAAAGGCAATCCGCTTGAAACCGCTCGGCTGGCTGGCATAATGGCTGCCAAGCGCACCTCGGAGTTGATCCCGCTATGCCATCCGCTTCCACTTAATCACGCCGACGTTCGGCTCGACCTCCGAGATGACGGCGTCGCTATCGTTGCAACGGCCCGAACAACCGCCAAGACCGGCGTCGAGATGGAAGCGCTCACCGCTGCTTCTGTAGCCGCGCTCACGATCTACGATATGTGCAAAGCCGTGGACAAAGATATCGTGATAACAGACATTCGGCTTGAATCGAAGAGTGGTGGTCGCTCCGGCGATTACAAGAGAAGTGATTAATGATTCGTGATTGGTCATCGCAGATCGATGCGCTTAGAGACCGGTGAGTTGAAGATCTTTCGGATCACGGATACCTCATACAAATCAGCTTGAAGCTCTCAAGGTTGTCAAGGGGTAGGGAAGGCGGCTCTCAAGGGCAGATCTTCGTTCTCTTCGTCGTGCTCGCCATTACATTCATTTGCTGTACGCGACACGAGGATCGAGCGAAGACGGAAGCTGCTGCGTCGAGCGCCAATCGTTCCGGAAACAACCAACCTTGCGTCAATCTAAACCAAGCCACGTCAGAGGAACTGAAGAGCTTGCCCGGCATTGGCGAAGTGATCGCGAAGAGGATCATCGACTATCGCGGGCGCAACGGACGATTCCGCCGGGCCGAGGAGATAATCATCATCCAAGGCTTCAGCGAAAAGAAGTATCGCGCGATTGCTGACTTGATCTGTGTCGAGTAGAGGTTCGCGACAGCTCTCATTTCTGAGTCGCTGTAGTTGATTGCCCTCTTGCCGGAAGGCCTTGGAAGGTCTGCCTCAATTCGTAGAATTTCTTCTCCGAGTCCCATCCGAAGCAGCCGCTGGCCCCGCCGCCAGGAACAGGAATCAGCACGCCGTTCCCCAGGACGTCCAGAAAGAGTGCTTGATCCTTAATTACGAACTGCGGCGGGCCGATCACGATTGTCTGTTGCAATTGAACGTCGCGTGCTTGACTCTGTGCCAGCTCGATCTGTAATCGGAATGTCGGCTTGAATATGAAGGTTGGCCTAGCTGGCGTCGCTTGTTCCTTCTCGGTCGCCTGACTCGATTGAGTCGAGGGCCTAATCTCCTGCTGCGCCGCAACAGCATCGCACACGACCAAGATCACAAGCAGGACGCCGACTGTTCGATTCATAAATAGCCCCTTCGACTCACGTCGGATGAGCTGGCGACATTATCCAGCAACAGATTCTCGGTTGCAAGTACACTGTTAAACTCGAAAGCTCTGTGTTTGACTTTGTATTACCGTTTTGGTAGCGTGATCTCTGGGAGGAGCGCGCTTGCCGTGCGCATTGTCAATGAGGAGAGGCTGAGCGGATTTGTCCGGGAGCATCCGGAAGCGAAGAGCGCGTTGCTGCGCTGGGCGGCTATCACGAAGGTAAGCGATTGGCGAAACGTAGCGGATGTGCGAAGAAGTTTTCGCTCTGCCGATCAGGTCTTTAAGTGCCTGGTGTTCAACATCCTGGGCAATAACTATCGTTTGATTGCGAGGGTTTATTATGCAGAGCAGACCGTCACACTCTACCACTTCCTCACGCACAAGGAATATGACCGGGACAAGTGGAAAAAAGACTGCAACTCGTGAACGTCGCTTCGATCGACGTCGTTATGCTTCGCTGCTAGCGGAAGCCGCGCCGCGCGTCATCACCAGCGGTGAGGAACTGGAGCGCATCTCGGAGCTGGCAGAACCGCTTCTGAAAAAAGGAGAGTCGCGCACGCCGGAGGAAAACGCGCTGTGCCAGCTTCTTCTGAAACTCATTGATGATTACCAGGAGAGACACACGATCATCCCGGAGCTTTCTCCGCGCGAGCTGTTGCAGGCGTTGCTGGAAGAGTCGGGTCAGAGGCAGGCTGATCTGGTGCCTATCTTTGGCTCGCGCAGCCGCGTTTCGGACGCCGTCAATGGAAAGCGCGCTATCAGCAAGGAGCAAGCAAAACGGCTCGGTCAGTACTTCCACGTCTCAGCGGCCGCGTTCATATGAGAAACTCATCTCTCGATGCCTCGGTTCCCAGAATGAACGGCGATCTCCCGACATTGGTTGAAGTCAGGCGAGGCGTAATAGTTGAATCAAGACATCGAGGGGCGATCGTAGTCGCCGAACCCGACGGTAGAATGATCAAGCGGTTCGGCAATGACGCCCTGATCACTTCGACCCGCTCGACTATCAAGCCGCTTCAAGCGATACCGTTTATCACCAGCGGCGCAGCGGATCATTTCAACATCACTGAGCGCGAACTTGCCGTCGCCTGCGCGTCGCACGAGGGCGAACCGATTCATACCGAGACGGTAGCCGGTATGCTCACCCGGGCAGGACTCGACGAGAAGGCATTGCGATGTGGCGCTCACGTTCCTTACAACGCGGAATCAGCGAAGAGACTGGAAACCGCAGGCGAGCCCTTCACCCAGCTTCACAACAACTGCTCGGGCAAGCACGCAGGCATGCTGTTGACGGCCGTGTATCGAGGCTTACCGATCGAGGATTACTACCGTCCTGAGCATCCCGTGCAGCGTGAGATCATCTCAGTCTTCGCGAGCATGACAGATCTCGATGCAGATATGCCGGTGGCCATCGACGGTTGTAGCGCGCCGACCTTTGGAGTGCCGCTTAGCTCGCTCGCAGTAGCATTCGCGCGGCTGGTCAATCCACGGAATGAAGACTCGAGTGTGGCTCGTGCTTCTCATCGTATCGTAACAGCGATGACCAACTATCCCGAGATGGTTGGCGGAACTAAAGGAAGATTCGATACTGAATTGCTTCGCTCGGGCCGCGGCAAGCTTGTTTGCAAGATCGGCGCCGAGGCTGTTTATTCGGTGGGCGTGGCTCCTTGTGAACGATTCCCTCGCGGCGCCGGCATTGCGTTCAAGATGGAGGACGGCTCGTATCGCGGGCTCGGCCCGGCGGTCGTCGAGACGCTGATTCAACTCGGTATTCTCGGCGACCAGGAAGCTACGGAGCTTGCGACTTACCATCGACCGCAAATTGAAAACCATCGCCGCCTCCGGGTCGGGGATGTCCGAACGGTGTTCGATCTAAACACGTAAGGGCGGCCCTCTGTGGCCGCCCCTCTCGACGACCTGTCCGCGCCAGAGGGACGGCCGCGGAGGGCCGACCGTACAAGTGGTAACGAGATGAACCAATACATTCGCTCTCTTTTTCCGGTCACCGAGAAATACATCTACATGAACCATGCGGCGGTTTCCCCGCTCTCGACCCGAGTGCGTGATGCGATGAACGCGCTTGTGGACGACGTGATGCGCAACGGAACCGCGAACTACGCCGCGTGGTGCCGCACTTATGAGGAGACTCGCGAGTCGGCCGCGCGCCTGGTAAACGCACAAGCGCACGAGATTGCCTTTATGCGGAACACTTCGGACGCGCTTTCGGCTGTCGCGAACGGCATCGACTGGCGCGAAGGCGATAACGTCGTCACTTGCAATGTGGAGTTCCCTTCGAACGTTTATCCGTGGATGCGAATATCCGAAGAGGGTGGCATCCGGCTGAAGTTTGCCGAGGAACGCGACGGCCGCGTCGATCCCGATGAGCTGCTCTCATTGGTCGACGGGCGAACGCGGGTAGTCACGCTGAGCTGGGTCCAGTTCGGAAGCGGCTTCCGTTCTGACCTCGCCCGCATCGGGAGGCACTGCCGCGAGCGCGGCATTATCTTCGTGGTTGATGCGATTCAGGCCCTCGGCGGATTAAAGCTCGACGTCGAACGCGACTACGTTGACGCGTTCGCCGCCGACGCGCACAAGTATCTGCTTGGCCCGGAAGGCGCCGCGTTGCTTTACGTCTCGGATCGAGTGATCGATCGCGTCAAACCGACGGTCGTCGGATGGACCTCAGTGAAAGACTACGAGAAATATCTGGATTACAAACTTGACTATCGCGACGGTGCTGGACGTTTCGAGTGCGGTACCTTGAATACGGCAGGAGTTTACGGCCTGGGCGCCGCTATTGATCTGTTCCTGGAAGTCGGTCCCGAAAAGATCGAGGCGCATCTTCTCGGGTTAAGCGATTACATCGCTGAGCGGCTCGCATCGAAGGGCTACGATGTGATCGGATCGCGCCGGGCAGGCGAGACATCGGCCATAGTTACATGCAGTCACCGACGGCATTCGGCGGGAGATCAGTATCGGCTGTTACTGTCGAAGAGCATCATCACCGCTCCGCGCATGAATCGTCTGAGGATATCGCCTCACTTTTACAACACTCGCGAAGAAGTGGACGCACTCATCGACGCGCTGCCAGAGTGAAACGGCTCTCACCGCTTCGTCAACCGCGTGAATCCGTCCGCGCTCCACTCTTCACTCCCAACCCCGTGATGGACAAAGAACAAACCATCGGGATCGTACTTCTTCTTGATGGCGCGGAGCTTCGGATAATTGGGTCCCCAATGTGCTTCTTGCCACGAACGATTGAAGTAGTTGCTCTCCGAAACATATGAGCC
>DATFWM010000474.1:0-6660 GCA_035259295.1 Blastocatellia bacterium
CGCGTCGAGACGGCAATAAAGCGCATTTACGACGCGCGCGGCATGTCATTTGGACACCGTTTCCGTTACAACAGTCTAGTTGCTCGTTACAATGTGATGCGCGAGTTGTGGAGGCGGCAAAATCAGGAGCGCGAAGAAAGCGGGCGACCACCGACGGCGGAAGCGCACACGGCTGCGCGAGAACGAGTTACGGTTATTCGCTGCCAGGATCCACAGCTCGAACCGGACAAGGTCAGCCAGCTTTACGATGAGCTTGTGGCCGCCAAACGGCAGTGCGGTGAGAGACTCGGCCCATTGAGTCTACAGGTATTCACTCAGTTCCTGGTCTCTCGCGCCCAAGATATAAAAGAGCGGCTGGCGGCAGAGGCTGTGGACTTTGTGGTTGGAGTCGACAATGGGCACGTGAAATTCGCGGCCCGCCCCGGCCGATGATTTTACCGCGCGTCACTTGTTAACGCTCCCTGAACAGTCTGCAGCAACGCCATCACACGCATCTCCGGGCGCTGAAACTGTCCCGCCATCAGCCTCGCATTGTCAAAATCAGTGCGAGCAACAGAGCCTATCTCGTGCGCAAACTGCATGGATATCTGACTGAGCTGATTGCCGCCGTTGATGATGAACTCTCCGTCGCGAAAGTACTGTTGAAGATCAAATCCATTCAAGACAACTGCAGCAGCGAAAAGCTCGTTGAGTTGCTCGATCGCTGTCCCGACAATCGCCGTGCCGGTCGGTGAATTGAGCTGTTGGTACAATCGAGCGACTTGCAGCTGAGCTGCTAGCTGCTGATAGCTGCGCGCTCGGTCGCCCAAAAGCGCTTGAGCTTCGCCCAAGAGCTGAAGCGCGGTCGCCTTATCGCCCTTCGACGAGGCGCTACCGGCGATCTGGCACAGAATTCCAACTCGCTCCTCCACCGAAAAGCGAGAGTCAGGCGATCGCGCTTCAGCGAGCTTTTGTTGTTCAGTGGCCCGATAAAACAACTGGCGATCCAGGTTCACCATTATATCTCGGCGTTGTTGCGGGTCCGTGATTTTCTCAACGATCTCTCTCGCGCGAGTGGCATCTCCCTGACTCACCGCCTTCCACGCCGCTTGCTGCATGAGATGATTGACAACCTCCGGAGGGGCGCTCTTGGCTGCTTCCATCAGATCGTCTGCCGTGCCCGTCTGAGCAAGTTGCTGATATTTGGCCCACGGCCCCTGCTGGATTTCGTTGAATTTGTCAAACTCTGCGAGCCTCGCGCGCAAGGCGGGAATCTGATCGGGCGAAAGTCGCTCGATATCAGAAAGCATCGCCTTCAACTGCTGAAGCGTTCCATACATCTGACCCGGATAGATCCGCCCGGATATTGGTGAATCAACCACTTTACCGATAACAGAACCGGAGCTGATCGCAGTGCTCACCAACGAGTTGATGATGAGGGAGCTGAGCTCTCGCGCGGTCTGCTCGTTCAAGCTGTTCAGTGAAAGATTGCCCGCGGTCCTGAGAGTGGGCTGGCCCGACGTCGGTCGGTTGTTCTCGATCCAAGTGCGCAACAGCGTCATCGCTGCATTCATCGAGGTTGGCACCCGACTGAGATCATCGGTTCGAAGCCGATTCAAGATGTCTCCGAGAAACTTCTCAGCCGATGCCTTGTCTTTGGATTGTAAAGCGTAAAGGAAGTTGGTCGCCTGATAATCGATCCCGTGCTTCAACGAGTCCTCAGCGATCGTGAGCGCTTCTGTGGGATTCCTGGCGGCAAGTTGGTAAGCCAATCTCATCTCAAGCTGGGTTTCGAAATTGGGTTGCCCGTAAGACTGCTGCTCAGAGGAAACCGGGCGCGAGGCTCGCAGAAAATCGAGCGCCAATTTTGGGTCGTGGTTGGCCGCAACTTGCAAGATTTCTTGCCGTAGCTGCTGCGGCAGGTGAGTCAGATTCGCGTACGCCCGATCTCCGCCGTCGATGCCCGCACAGATTTCAGCGAGGCTTGCGATCGCGTCTTTGAGCAACGAACGAGCGCGTGCCTCATCGCGGCTCCAAACCGAATCGGCGAGGGCGCTGTCGATGCGAATTCGGTTTTCCGGCAGTTTTAGCGATTGCGTTTCTTTGACGATCTCTTCAGCCAGCGCTAGCGCTTTTTTCTCACGTTCAACTCGCGCCTTTTCTTTCTCGCTCTTTGTCGACTCGTCAACAGATGCCGATTGAGCTCGGACTAGCGGGATCACAAGCAGTAGAACCAACAACGACCCGGTGAGCCTTGAAGCCATGTCAACCTCCGGCGATGCTTGATGTGTCTCTGATTTCCGCCGCCAGCGGTGGCGCACGGGAAGCTACGCACAGCGAATTAGACGCTGGTGCTTGACAGATGTTCCGGCAATAACGAAATCAGAAGCTTCCAGCGGCTGTCCAAGAGAACGTTCCGATTCACCGTGCTTGCGATGGAATCTCAACCCTCCTACAGGATGCGGGCGCGCGAGTGTCCATAGATTCTCGTGGTATCGAGTAGGTTGCTTGGAAGAGGTTCACTCAGTCTCCGTTCACTCAAACTGCTTCTTGAACTCAAGAAACTCTCGCTTTAGATCCCTCAACTCTCCGCGCACCTGCACGAGCTCTTCTTCAAGTCTGGCTATACGTGCATTTTCCTCACGAACTTCGAGCGTCGCCGGCTCAAGCCGCACAGCGACTTCGCGCTCCTCGACTTCAACCTCTCCCGAAAGCAAGTGCGCGTAGCGCGACTCTTTGGTTCCAGGCTGGCGCGGCAGTTTTGTAACCAGCGGCGGCTGGGCAGACTTCAATGCCTGAAGTGTCAATTCAACTTCCTCAAGCTCCCTGAACTCATATAGCCTTCCCGTTCGGCCGCGAACCTCGCCGACGGTCTGTGGCCCGCGCAACATCAGCACGCACAGTACCGCTACCTCTTGAGCGGCGAGCTTCAATTGTTCGGTGAACCTATGCTCGTACTTAGGCACGCGGCCTACGCCCGTCACCATCCAAACGAGTTGTTTTTCCCGCAAACTCTCCAACGCGCGCGCGACTGTCTTCTCGTCGAACGACACAACTGGATCGCGGTTGGAAATCTGATTGCACGCGTTGGTCAACGCGTTGAGCGAGAGCGGATAGTACTCAGGAGTTGTGATCTCTTTTTCGATCAGCGACCCTAGCACGCGCACTTCAACAGGTGTAAGCGTCTGTTCCACGATTCGGGAATAGTACCGTAAACTATCAGTTTGCGTCAGCCGCATCCACGCGTCGAGCGGGATTCGGCGGCTACAGCAAGAGCAAAAACGTTGCAAGATGCGTGTCTTTTGAGTGAGGTTTTGGTTTATACTGTCTCCAGTCAAACCCTCGGTCCAGGAGGTGCCAATGAATAAGCTGACCTCGCCGCTCACATCTCGGCTTGGGTTCGCTTTTGCCGCGCCGGTGTTGATTCTCCTTTTCTCCGGACCGCTCGCCGCTCAAAAGTCCAAATCGGATGCTCCGCCTACGCAGCCGTCGACTGCTCCGCCTTCTGCAAGGAGCTCGTCGATCGGCGGGCCGGACTCCGCCACCACTGGTCAGACTTTCTACGATGTCGAATATCTGCTCCTCAGAAGAACGCCATACATGGAAGCGGAGCGCAATCGCAGGAGGGCGGCTGCGCAGTTGTACCAGGACTTCCGTCGATTGAAGCAGATCAATTCCGAGACGATTTCTCCATTCGCCGGTATCAGAGCGTCCGATTACAAAAAGCTTTCACGGGCTACAGCAGAGTTAAGGGACCGCGCGGAGCGAATCAAGTACAACATCCCGTTTTCCATTAAGCATCGCGAGCAGATTTACTACGAAGGAGATCCGGCGCAGCTCGGTTCTATGCTGCCTCAACTAAGCCGTCTGATTGAAAGCTTTCTCAGCAACCCGGTACTGCGCATTGAATCACCAAACGACGCAGAGCTCCGCGCACAGGCCGGCCGGGATCTCGACGGAATGATCAAGCTCAGTAAGGCGGTCAATAAGATCGCGAAGCGGTTGAGCAAAGCCCACACATAACTGAGGACTTCAAAGATCTGCCTTCTAACCTTTGACTTCTGACCTCTGGCCCTTGATTATTCGCTCGATTGAATAAATCGGCTTCCCCTGAGATTCGAAATAAGTCCGGCTCAGCATCTCACCGATCAAACCCGACGAAACCAATTGTATGCCCGCCAATATCAGCACTGCTCCCAGAAGCATCAGCGGGCCGTGCTTATCAAAAACGTCAGTTCCGCGCAGAACCTTGTCGATAATCAGCCACGCGCCGATCAACACCCCGGCTGCCGTGCTCGCAAGACCAATGCCTCCAAAGAAGTGCAAGGGCCGAGTGAGGTATCTCAGAAGAAAGCGAATCGTCAGAAGATCGAAGAGAACTCGCACGGTGCGCGACAGCCCATAGTGCGAACGCCCGCCGGGCCGCTCAGTGTTCTTAATCGGCACCTCGACAATCGTCGCGCCATTCCAAGACGCCAGCGCCGGGATAAAGCGGTGCATCTCACCATAAAGCTTGATCTGCTTGATTGTGTCTTTGCGATAAACCTTGAACGTCGTGCCGAAGTCATGGATGTTCACGCCCGACACACGTGCCATCAGCCAGTTTGCGATTCGCGAGGGCGCTCGGCGGAGCAGAAAGTTATCGACTCGGTTCTTGCGCCACCCACTGACGATGTCGCATTCGGTTTCTTCGAAGGTAGTGAGCATCTTCGGAATGTCTGTCGGATCATGCTGCAAGTCGCCATCCATCGAAATAATCACGTCGCCTTCGGCGTAGTCGAAGCCCGCTGCTAACGCGACCGTTTGGCCGTAATTTCGCTTCAATCGAATAACCACAACGCGAGGGTCAATCTTCGCCAGTTCGGCCAATATTTGTTGGGTTGAATCGCTGCTATGGTCGTCGATGAAGATGAACTCGACCGGCTCGTAAGCTCCAGTCATTGTATCAGACAATTGCTGATACAGCTCGCGCGCGCTCTCCTGCTCGTTGTGAAACGGCACGACGACAGAGTATTTAGGATTTCCGTTCTCGCCACCAAACATTGTTCAGCTCAAGTTCTGTTGTTATTGCTGCAACCCAACCTAGCTCTGGTTGTCTGCTTCATTCGACGCAGGTTAGTCTAACACAGCCCAGACAAGCTGTGGGGCCGCTCGCCAATACGCTCAGTCGCGCGAGCTATTCGATCGTCTCTCATCCGCGAAAACATAAACCTGCGCCGCAGCCGCGCCCTCAAAACTGCTCGTTTGCACCAGCGGATAGTCCCGCTCGATAAAGCCGAACTTTTCTTGATTCTCAAAGTAAAGCCGCCCTCGTTGCAACAGCACAAACTCTGGGGCGCTCGCGTGGAATCTGAATCCGGGCTTCGACATTATCTCGGGATGAATGTCCGCGCGGCCGTACCGCTCGAGGTAATACTGAACCACTCCCGGTATCTCGCTCGCCAGAGACGAGCCCACCGGAGCGCTGTCGGCTATATACTTGATGCTCTCTCGCGCGCCGAGATCGTAAAACTCATCGTGCGGGAAAAAGTAACCGACGCGCCCGCCACCAAGGCCATTCACATACAGACTCGGATGCGAGTGCAGCAGGGCTTGCGCAGCAGTGATTGTAGGAGCTAAAACGAACACAACTGCGACCGCAACCGCGGCCGCACGTTGAGCAAAAAGACTTTCATGTGCCGCCCTCTGGATTAGATACTTAAGCGCAGGCAAAATCGTGACTATCCCTATTGCTGCGGTCATATAAACAAAAGGAAGGAGCGTCAGCGTATACCGCAAGAATTTTGCACCGACCACGGACATCGGCAGCAGCCAAAAGATCAACATCAGTCTCAGGAAGAGGTAGCCGCGCGATGCGGGATACTTGCCGCGGTGACGGAAAATTTCGACCAATCCAATGACGAATGCCACGAGTATCGGAACGGGAACCTTCACAGCTAGAAAAAGGAGATAGAAATACCAGGGCGTTCCGCCCGGCGTTTGGGACAAATCGTTGATGTATAGCCTATCTGCCATCAGGTAGCCGTGATGCGTCACCAATTCTTCGTTCACATACTTCCAAAGGTAGCGCCAGGTTTGCGGCAGGATCACCGCAGGATTCACAGCGACGAACGTCAGAAACACAGCCGCCAAGAACTTCCTGTTAATCTTGCCCCAGACCGGCCGGTTGTTTCGGCTGTCGTAACTTGCAAGATTGTAAAACAGCGCGTAGAGACCGAAATGATGCGGCATGTACTTCGAGGCAATCATCAACCCGAATGCGGCGCCCGCCAGAATGTAGAGGCGCTCTTGCCCACTTCCATCGGACGCCGGCCGTTGCTTCGCGAGGTTGTACAAACAGAATCCGCTCAGCATGAAAAAAACTAGTAGCGTGTCTTCTTTTGCTATTCGGTTGATTGAGATGGCGTCCAGCCCAACTGCCCAGAGCGCTGCCGCTAGCGATCCGATTCTTCGTCCGAGGATCGAACTGGCGAAAAAGAAAAGAGGTACGACCGTGAGCCCGCCGAACAACGCGTTGGGCAGCCTTAACGCCGCTTCCTCGCTGATCGAAAGATGAAGTCTTTGTCCCGCTGCCTCGTTCCACGCCGCGGCGATGTGAAGTGAGGCAGCGCATAGCAGCTTCATCACCATCGGGTGCTCGGCGTTGGCGGTAAAGTCGCCTTGCTCGTAAGCCCGTATCGC
>DATFWM010000475.1:0-3216 GCA_035259295.1 Blastocatellia bacterium
GACACCGGTGATTATGTCGCTCGCCTTGATGCCGGATAAAGCCGCCGCACTTTCGGGAGTCACTTCGCTTACGATCACGCCTGCCTTCCGTTGAAGGCCTAGCGCTGTCGCGTCAGAATCTGGAAGCAGGGCGACGTTTTCGCCTTTGACCCCAAGCCAGCCAGCCGGCACGTTGCCGTTCTTCTCGATCACTCGTTTGACGATTGTGTCTCGAATGAAATCGATCGGGAAGAGATACGCTCGCCCAAACCCCGCGTATTGAGCTATCCCCACGAGTTGGTCATCAGGCGTAACGACGACGCTGCCGTCGCTTCGGGCCAAGAAGCTGTCTGAAAGCAGCGTCAGCGCCCCGCGCGCCTTGGAGTAAATGCTGTCGGCAGCGACTCGGCCTTGGAAAACGTTTATGGAAGTCGACAGGTAGACCTTGTTCGTTACCGATTTGGGAACAACATCGCTGCTAAGTATTTTGACCGTCGAACCATTTGCCATTTTGCCGGCGGCTGCGATCTTAGGTATGGCGTGCTTAAGCGATGCTACGTCAAGCACCGCGAACCCGGTTGCCAGATCGACGCCGATCAGCTTAGCTGCGAAAGTCGTTCCGGCGGTGGTAGTGATCGTAAGCTGGCGCTCACTGTCCTGCGGGTCCAGGTTCGAGAGCCTTGTTACGACGTGACCCTCGTCGTCGATGACGAGTCCGGTCGTTACGTTATAAACATAACGGGGCGCAGTTCCGGCAACGCCGACCCTCAGGTTTTGGCGCTGGCGCATTATCTCGACCATCCGCTGAACATCGATTGCGTGAACGACCGACACGCAAGGCACATTTGGTTCAGGCTGAGGCGTCTGTGCCAACGCGCTTGAAGCCAAGGCAAAAGTGATGATTACTATTGTGCTTCTAATCATTGAAAACCTGATTCGCTAAAACGAAGTTCCGCTGGTTGGCGCGACGCGCCGACCGGCGCCTACAAGTAGAAGCGGCTGCGCGCCCACGCTCACGGTGGGAATCTGAATGTCGGTTTCGCCATTCTGCCCGCGCACGATAACGACCCCGCCATCCTCAGCGGTGAAAACAGCGGCAGGCGCGATTCTCTTACCGAGTACAACCTCGCGTCGCCTCATTGTGTTTACCGGCTGGGCGATCGAATTATCTTTTCGCTCGTTCGTGGGAGAGGCTGCAGTTACATCTGGTTTTGATTGAGGCGTTGCTGGCTCCGAAGCGGTTGCTATCGGTCGCGTTTGCGCCGCGCGATCCGATTCCTTTGAGAACAACCCGGCATACTGCGCTCCAAATATCATAATCGCCAGCCCGGCAGTTGCTGCGCCGAGTCGCACGTAGCCCGGCGCGCTGAGCCACCGGAACAAGCGACGCGATTTCACCTCAGCCAGCCGCGCGTTCAGCACCGCTTCGAAGTTCACCGGCGCGCTCACGCGGGCGGTCGACGCCAGCAGCTTCCTTAATCCGGCTCGCCCGCTGGCGAAGCGCTCACAATCGCTGCAGCGTTCAATGTGTTCGGTTACTGCGAACGCGAGCAGATCCGGTTTCTCCGCCTGGTCGATGAGTTTTCTTACTTCCTTACAGCTATTCATGGTTCACCTGCGTTTAGATGTACGCGCTCAACTTCTCTTTTAGAAGATTGCGCGCGCGGTTGATCCGTGACTTCACAGTTCCCTCGGATAAACTCAGCGTGTGAGCTATCTGGTCGTAGCTCAATCCCTCAACATCGCGCAAGACAATCGCCGCTCGATACTTTTGGGGCAACGATGTGATCGCGCGGGCAACGGCCCTGCGGCGCTCATTGGCGATCAACGTCTCGTCCTGAAGCATATTCAAATCAGGCGGATCAAGCTCGATTGGATCGCCGTCGTCGTTCGTGAAAGGCGAAAACAGCGAGACCACTTTCCGGCGCTTGCGCTTTCGAAGCTCGCTGATCGCCAGGTTGGTCGCGATACGATAAATGTATGTAGAGAAGCTGTAGTTCGCTTGATAGCGCGATGCGCTCGTGTACACCCGTATGAAAGTTTCTTGTGCCAACTCCACGGACCTGTCGTAATCGTCAAGCATACGGTAGACGAAATTGGTAATCGGGTTCCGGTAGCGGCGCACTATTTCCTGAAACGCGACTTCGTCACCGTCGCGAATCGCGGCCAGCAATTCGTGATCGCTCGCCGCCTCTGCCGACCGACTGCCGCTCAGTTCAATCGCTTGCGCCTGGTGAGTGACTGCTGCCATTCGGCCCGTGTCTTCCTCTTAGGGGTCTCGCTACTCCATAATTATACCCAGAGTTACCACGCCTGAGTAACCATAAAGTTTCAAAATGTTTACAAAGAGTTGAGGCCCTTGACGGAGACAAACTAACCCTCGGTTGACAACAGAGTCCTCAAACATATAATGAACTTCTTTTGCGCCGAACGGGTTTTTCTGTGATGATGGCAGGAAGGATCCAGATTCGGGGATGAACATCGTTGTATCTCAGATCAGTGAGGATGAGGGACTCGATGTCCATCATCTCTACCCGGAAGGGGAACCGAGCCTGTTAGGCGGAGAAGGCCATCTCATCGGGCGGTGCGAGCTTAACCTGCGTGCTACTCGCGCCGCGGAGAAGGTCGAGTTGATAGGCAGCGTGAGTGCGGAGGCGGGATTCGAGTGCGACCGATGCCTTGCGCCGGTGGCTGTTCCCATCGAGCAGTCTTTTGAGCTGCGCTATGTTCCACCTTTCCAAAGCGCAGAGGAGAGGGAGTTGGGCGAAAAGGATCTTTCGATAGGCTTTTATCAGGGCGACGTGATAAACGTCGACGACCTCGCTCTTGAACAGATAGAGCTTGCGCTGCCGATGGCCCGATTGTGCACCGAACAATGCCGAGGGCTTTGCCCCGAATGCGGAGCGAACCTGAACGAGGGCCAGTGCGCTTGCACGATGCGACAGGTGGACGAACGATAGGCGGCGCTTGAGGAATTGAAATCCAAACTTAGTTGATAATGAGGAATATGTAATGCCAAATCCTAAACGTAAACATTCAAAATCGAGGACCGGCAAGCGCCGAGCGCACGATCATCTCGTCCTGCCCGCGCTTGGGAATTGTCCGAATTGCGGAGAGCCCCGCCCGCCTCATCGCGTGTGCCCAAAGTGCGGCTTCTATCGCGGGCGCATCGCCGTCGAGATGAAGGAAGAAGAATAAACCATTGCGGATTGCGCATTGTGGATTGCGGAATTTGGG
>DATFWM010000476.1:0-3125 GCA_035259295.1 Blastocatellia bacterium
CTTCTGACCTCTGACCTCTGACCTCTTACTTCTATGGCTACATTCGTCATACGCCCCAAGGACTACGAGCCTTCCGTTGTTAAGCTCGATAGGATGAAACTCACGATTGGCCGTTCCTCGCGCAACGATATTTGTATAAGCGATCCGTTCGCCTCACGGCTCCACGCGGAGATCAGACGCGAGAACGATCAAGTGCTGCTGATGGACAACGGCAGCGCGAATGGCACGTTTGTGAACGGACGCCGTGTGACCGGTACAGTGCTCCTCAACGTGGGAGACATGGTTCGCATAGGCGAGACGGAAATCGAATACACGTCTGGCGAGCAAGACTTGTTGTCGGGAGCGACCGTGTATCTTGCCGGGCCTGCCGGCGCATCGCTGCCGGCTGACACGATAACGTCGCCGATCCCCTCGCGCTCGACGAATGACTTGATCTCCTCGATAAGATCGGGATCGATGTCAGGCGAGTCCTCCCCCCGCTCGGCCGCAGGCGCCGCGATGCAGGCGGAGACCCCGGGCCGTGACCTGCTCAGCATCGTTTCTCAAGTGGGCATTGCGCTGCTCCCTCGCACGTCGCTCGAAGACACGTTGAAGATGACCATCGACCTCGTCTTTCAAGCGATACCCGCCGAGCGCGGATTCCTGTTTCTCAAAGAGAACGGAGATCTGAGCTGCAAAATTGCGCGCGGCGCGAGCGAAGCAGCCTTGCCCGCCTCATCGCAAATCCAGCTCAGCAGGTCCATCACCAATAAAGTCATCAGCGAGGGAGCTTCAGTGCTGACCTCGGACGCCATGCACGATCCGCGATTTCAAGCGCAACAATCGGTTGTGCTCAGCCAGATCAGATCGGTAATGGCGGTTCCACTCGCTTCGGGCGAAGAGACCTTCGGGATGATCTACGTCGACAACCCGTTCCACAATCGCTTCAAGGAAGAAGACCTCAAGGTGCTGACGACCATTGCCTCGGTCGCGTCGATCAAGATCGAGAACGAGCGGCTATTGGAAGAGCGGCTGGAAAAACGCCGAATGGAGGAGGAGCTGAAAGTCGCTTCCGAGATCCAGATGCGGCTGCAGCCTTTTGCACCTCCCAGGCTCGACGGGTGGGACATGACCGGTGTGTCATTCCCTTGCCGCGAGATCGGTGGCGATTATTACGACTTCATCCATCGCAAACGCGACAACCGGGTGATCCTGGCGGTGGGCGACGTGTCAGGGAAGGGAACCGGCGCGGCGCTGTTGATGTCATCGGTCCATGCAGCTGTGCGAGCGCAATCGCAAACTCGCTCGAACATCAGCGAGGTGATGGGTGAGATAAACCAATACATCTTCGAGAACTCGCCGCCAAACAAATTTCTCACGTTGTTCTACGGCGAGCTTGACCCGCAGACGGGAGCGCTTGCTTATTCCAACGGTGGTCACAACGCGCCGATGCTCGTGAGGCACACCCGCGAAGTCGAGCGACTCGACAAAGGCGGACTTCCGATAGGAATGATGCAAGGCATCAAGTATCAGGAAGGTACGGTGAAGTTCGATGTTGGGGACGTGCTTGTGATCTACAGCGATGGTATCACCGAGTCGGTCAACGAGAAGGAAGAAGAGTTTGACGAGGACCGCCTGATCGAAGTCTTGAAGAACAGCCTCACCCGCTCTGCGTCCGGCATCCGGGACCGCATCGACGAAGCGCTGTCGCGATTTGTCGGGACGGCCGCGCCGGTCGATGATATGACGCTTATGATAATCAAGCGGACTCACGCGGGAATCGAGGATAACGATTTAACGCTTCGGCAGTAACGCAGTCACATTCTCCATTTCCATTTCTCATTTTCCATTGAAGAGCACGGTGACGAGTAGGAGAATAAGAACTTACTTATGGCGACCGCCGCTGTCATCAACCGCGAAATAACCATTACCTCAATGGCAGATGCGGACCTCGCAGGCCTTGAGGCGCTATTCGACGAGCAATGCGCCGAGTGGCTCGATCTGCTGAAGTGGGATTTCAAAGGCCCAAGCATGCTGATTCGCGACGTCGCGCGACAACGGCAGCTTACCGGTTTCGCTGCAACTCGCGGCAACAACACAGTCGCGCTTGCCTATTATTTGATCGAAGGGCCGCGCTGTTCGATTGGCGACATATACGTATCCAGACCGTTGCGAGGCGTCGGGATCGACAGGCAGATGGCGGCCGCGGTTTTCGATAAGCTCGATCGCCTGGGCCGAGTTCGCCGGATCGAGAGTCAATATGTTGGGGTTGACAACGATGAAGCGGACGCTCTGTTCCAGGCTCGAGGTTTCCAGCGGCTCGAACGCAATTACATGATGGTCGACCTCAACGCTATTTCAAAAACCGACGGTTTAAACATCGAGCCGGGCGGCGTATCGATCAGACCGTGGAAGAAGAGCGATTTCTCGCAAGCAACCAGAATCATTCATCGTTCCTATCGCGACACTTACGATAGCCGCATAAACAGCCAATATAGAACCGAAGAAGGCTGCTCCAACCTGCTGACTATTCTCACCGACAGCGTGTGGTGCGGAGATTTCGTGCCTCAGGTTTCACGGGTTGCTGTTCGCTCCACTGGCACCTTGGCGGGTGTTCTCATCGGGTCGCGTGTTTCAAACGGAGTCGGGCACGTCGGGCAGATTTCTGTTCATCCGGCGAGTCAGGGGCAAGGCATCGGTCGCCAGTTACTCGAAAGCGCGCTGTTAGAGTTTCGTAACCGAGGCTTCAACTGGGTCACGCTTGCTGTGACAAGCGCGAATGAAAGCGCGGTTCATTTATACGAGTCCTGTGGCTTCCGCACGATTCACAGCTTTCCGGTCTTTTATCGCGATAAGAGGTAATCGGATATCAACTGACGTTCTCATCGACTCACCGCAACTGATTCAGCAGGTCTCTCACCTCCGCGAATATTGCTATGTCGTCTTGAGATGCCAATCCAATCTTAAATACGCCGCTAGGGGCGAAGCTTGCCGAGCCGGTTGACACCAACGCGATGAGTTTGTCGGGATCGATCTTGGCTTCCTCTGTGAACTTCATCGCAAGCCTGTCACCTTCGCGGTCAATCGAGACGGTACCCAACCTCGATGCCTCACGACGTAAGCGCGAGAACTCAAACAGACTCTCT
>DATFWM010000477.1:0-3693 GCA_035259295.1 Blastocatellia bacterium
ATCTCGTCCGTGCGCGATCAACAACTCATGTCCCGCTGCAATAGCCAGGTCGATTTCGTAACTGTCATCCAGTTGACCTATCGCCAATGCTGTCGCTTCAACAGGCAAGGGAATCGCTTCCGGTGTTGCCTTGAGTACGCCATCCGGTCCTTCAAAGATCAGCACCTGTGGCCCATCAACGCCGACAATGCCCACGACCACATCCTCGAGCCCGTCGCGTCGATTGATGTCTCCTGTGGTCATTGCGGTGACGCGACCCGGAAGCCTAATTGTTTCCGAGCGACCAAGATTGCCTTGTCCGTCGCCGTGCAAGAAGTCGATCGCGCTTGAGCCCGCTGTCGCAAACACCACATCCAGATGGCCGTCGTTGTCGAAGTCTCCCGTGCCCATGAACTGAGGCGCATCAGCAGCTTCGAACACTCGCACGTCGGCAAGAAACGGCGTCGGCGCGTATTCGCCGCTTGAAAGGCTTTCTTCACCCAATGCTTCTCGTCTGCGTTGTTGTGCTTCGGGACTGTTGGGATAGATTGAATCGAGATTCCCCCGGCGCAGTGTGAGTATTCCCCCGCTCGAGGTTACGTAGCCGCACAAGAGATCAGGCACGCC
Organism: Blastocatellia bacterium; assembly: GCA_035259295.1. Taxonomy (GTDB): domain Bacteria; phylum Acidobacteriota; class Blastocatellia; order UBA7656; family UBA7656; genus Onstottus_A. The sequence goes on from DATFWM010000477.1 coordinate 607, forward strand.
GTCTTCGTCGAAGTCGGCGGAGGCAAGCGAAAGCGGTTCAGCCTGATTCCGTTCTAATTCGTGCGCGACAGAAGCCGAGCCGGTGTAATCAAGCTCCAGATCGCGTCCGTCGCTCAGATTTATCCACGGATTGCCGCGGCCGGCCGCCTGGACGGTAATGTGCCCGCTCAGTCGAGCCGCTCGCTGAGATGGGTTGCTTCGCGGCGCGCTGCCACTTGCTCCGGCGCGATGAGAGAATTGCAGAAGCAAAACGAATCCTACACACAGCAACCCAGATAGAAATCTTGCCCTCGATAGAAGTTTCTTTTTCATTGGAACACCTCATCAATAGTTGGCGCGAAATCACTCCCTCTCTCTCGACTCCGTTTATGGCGATCGAGAGCCGGGTTTACAGGGTTTCAGAAAGTGTCATGAGGATCGCTGCCTCTCGATCAGTCAGGCTTTCGCCCTTCTGTGCCGCGACTTCGTTCCGGTAGGCTTTCAGCGCCCCTTCTTTCGCTTGCGCATTGCCCCGCGCCTCGGCGGCTTCGGCAGCCTCTAACTTGGCACACAGGGAGTGGGCGACTCCCTGGTGTTGAACGAACGCTTGCGTCAGATTGCAAAGACCGTCGTAGGAAAACAGCGGAGCAGCAGGGTCGCCATGAAGATCGGCTAGAGAGACGCCAGGCAGCGAGCTCAGGTCCTCGTTGCCAGCGCCAAATTCCATCTCCTCTTTGATGAAATCAATAAACCCACCCGTGCCCGGTCCACGACTGAGAATCTCTTGCGGGGTCACCACTCCGTCGCCGTCGGCATCCAGCGCGCTGAAGACGATCGGGAGGGTGTCGGGAGACCTGACGAAATCACGAGTGAGAGGAATGGCGGACGGGCCGACGTCCGTCGAGCTCAGCAATTCCGTCACCACCTCAGCGCCCTTGGCGAGTATGTTCGTGAACATTCGTTGTCTAACTGCGTCCGCGCCGGGGAAGGGAAAACGGCTTAGATTGCAGTCTTGATCGATCATCAAACTCACCGATCCAGTCTTGCCAGGACCGGCGGGCACCGCCCGCAGTTTCCAGGTGGATTCACTCGCTTCAGTTACTATGATGATGTAGCCATTCAGGGCGCCCGCTGAAAGCCCCCGCTTTGCGAGTGCTAGAACAAACGCGCAACAATCCGTCCGGAGGTTCGGGAGCTGGTCCTCGCAAAAGCGAATGAATTCGGGGATAGACGCAGGAAACCGACCGTTCTGTTCGCGGAACTCACTTGCTGCGCAGAGGCAGATCTCTCGAAGGGCGTTTTCGACCGCGATCCTGTTCACCGCCTCCCGCTGCGCCTGCACCGCGGGAAGCAGCAGTCCGATGAGAACCGCGACGATGGCAATGACGACGAGCAACTCAGTGACGGTGAAACCACGTTGGCGAGACGCTCGGTTGTAGACATTTCCATCGGCGTAGGGCTGGCTATCCCAACTGTTGAGCGACGGGTGCGCGTTAGCGGATTTGTGTTTCATTACCCCTTCCTTTCTCTCAAATCGTCTGGCCTCGGCGCTGGCCGCCTCAGTATCGATCATTCAACGTCGGCAGGGTTATTGAACAACACCGTGAGCTTGATGCTTCCGTGACCGAACTGCGGGAAGCCCGGGGCATTTCGGTTTCCCGGGTTCAAGTTCGAGGCAGTATCGTCAGGAGGAAAGAGGACCAGCGAGTTCAGGAAGTCCAGCAGCGCGCCTCGCTCTTCACTATCCAGCCGGGCGAAGCGGCTCCTCGCGGCCAGCGCCTCGCCCGCGTGACGCAGAATCACCTCGGTCAGGTTTATGCTGCGGCCATCGTGCCCGTAAGGCGCAGTCGTTCCCACTCCCCACAACGGCGTGGTCATGAATTGAGTACGCATCGTGCCATCGTAATTGCGTTCGTAAAAGCCGGATCCCACATCGTGCCGCTTGAAGTCCGCGAAGATGTTTCGCACAAGGAACGGCTGCAAAAGCGGCTTCTTCAACATCGGGAAGCCGCTCCCATCATCGGTGGCATTGAACAGCGGCGTGGCGATCGCAAACAGATTGTTGAAGATGCCTCTCGCGGGATCGTAGGACGTTTCAACGTCAGCGACTCGTCGATCGTGATTGATCAACAGATCGGGTATGTGACACTCCGCGCATCCGATTCGCTCAAAAAGCTCCCGCCCGTACCTCGTTGATTGGGTCTGTTCGTAGGTTGCAGGGTTGAAGTAGTTGAGAAGGTAGAACTCGAAGTGATCGACCAGGCTGGTGGGTATCTCGTTGACTTTTCCGTCGCCGTCAGGATCGTCGGTCTCGCTGGTGGCGCGCGGCGCTTCGACCGCATCGAGTGAACCGTCCAGCACCATGCCCGCCGGCGTGGTGATACGCGCTCTGGAGCTTGCGGCGGTCAGGTCGGGATCGACTGCTTGCAGGCCCATCTCGGCGTTCAACGCGCCTACCACGAATTCGCGAATTGAGATCGTGCCTCCGTGATGAAAGAAGGGTCGAACCCGAAGATCGGGATCAACGCCAACAACACTGGACGTGTTGAGAGAGCCATCAGGATTTGCGGTTATCGTTCCGTATCTGATCCCTTTGCTGGAGAGTGGCTTTGTGACTGCGAGATGCTGGGCAGCGGCCTCGGCGATGGCCTGGGTGCGGATGGCGCGCAGGTCGGCGGTGATCTCGTCGCCGAGCATTTCCTTTAGCCCGAGCCCGAAGAGGTGAGGCGCGTCTCGGCTGTCGGGACGAGTGGCGACATCGCCGCCGGCTCCGGCGGATCCGCGAGGCCTTCCGTGGCAGGACGCGCAACTGTCGGAAAGCCCGGCGCCGATCGCCAGATTAGAATTGATGTCGCCCGAGCCATCGTTCATCACCGGACCCTGCCCTTCCGCTCGAGTGAACTTGCGCTGAAAGAGTTGCCGTCCACGGCGGATCGAGCGGAACGGATCGCGAGCGATGATAAACGCCGAGGAGTTGGGTGTCATTACATCGCCCCGCCCAGCACCTACCTGTTGTGCGAGCGACTTGTTGATTCCCTCATTGGCGATGTTGGGCGCTTTAGTCTTGTCAATCAACTGTGCGAGAGCAGGTACTGCAACGAACAGTAG
>DATFWM010000478.1:0-4824 GCA_035259295.1 Blastocatellia bacterium
AACCGGCTGGCCAAACTCGCGAGCGTCGAACGAGTAGCGCTGGCGCAATTGCTGCTCTACCGCCGCCCGAACCTTGTCAGGCAGATAATCGGACGCGATCTGAAGATCGCCGGCGATTGTGAAGAACCGCGCCTGATGACTTGATAACAACAAAGGCACATTTGGATCGCCGAACTGGCGCAAAGCGGCAAGCAGGTTCTTGTAAAGCTCACTGTCCCCGCTTACTGCGGCACCGCCGGTTCCGGCGACCGTGACCAGCACGCTGCGTTGCTCGCCGCCCCACGACCAGGTCGCGAGCGCTTTACCAATCCCCGCAAAAGCGCGCGCAAAATCCTCGTAGTCCTGAATCGAAACCACTCGCCCGAGCGTGAGCACGGTCAGTGGTGCGTTGCGGCGTGCGTCGCTCAGGCTTTCACGATCGGCGGCCCCGGTCGCAGGCAAGGGGTTGGTAACGCCCTTAACACCCAACGGTCGCGTCATCAACTGAGAGAGCTGATTCGCCTTGACCAGTCCAGACAGTCCAATCCCGCGCCGGTACTTCGCCTTCACGTTGTCCTGGCCGGTCGGTAGTCGAGCACCGGTCTTGCCGTCACCAAAAACGACTGTGGTCTTGCCATCGTCGTCGAGCTGGGTAATATAGACGCGCTCTTCGGGACCTCGACCGTAGAGGGTCGGTACCTCGCTCCACAGCAGGTCGTTGACGCGAACTTCAAGCGTCGTTTGCGTTCCGCTTGGAGACGACGCGCTGACGTAGGTGAGCGGTGGCTGGCGCAGCGTGAACCGCTGAAAAGATTTGGCTGCTTCGCCGCCGCCCAGGATCTCTCCTCCGCCCGCGGGAACTCCTTGAATCGTCTCGCCGTGTGTGGCAAGCGCAACGTTCGCGTTGATCGTCACGGTATTGCGGACATACACGTTGGTGAGCTTCCCGACCAGCGTGATTCGTGTGAAGCCGGGGTCGATTACCTGGCCGCCCGCTCCCGTCACTCCCAGCACCTGATCGACTTTGTCGAGCACCCCCAGCTCGCACGCGATCACTCCGCGCACCTGGTCAAGTTCACCGCTGATCATGATCTTTTGTCCGGCCGATAAACCATCGACGAGTGTGTCCAGCTCAATGACTGACTCCGCTCCCGGCTCGGGCACCGGTTTATCAATAGGCAGGCGTGCGAGCTCCAACTCTTCGCTCTGTGCGAAGACGGTGGTTCGGCGGATGTTGAAGGACTCAAAGCCCTGACGCGTGTCGAGCGTCAAGCGGGTAACCTTGGCGCTCAAAGTGAAATCGGACTTTGAGACTTCTGTAACTGTGCTCACCTGATAGGGCTTTGCCGTGGCGACGTCTTTGAGCACCACCCGGCTGCCTTTGACGATGTTGGAATAGACGCTGTCGAGATCGATGTTGCTTCCCGATTCGCCGGGGTAGCTGCTGAGTTGCTGCTCGGCCCACGAATTCTGACGTCCGCTGTATGGCCCGGGGATGAATCCGACTTGCGGAGGATCCTTGCTCGTATCGGGGCCGAACTCGCCGATTCGTTGGCTTACTGGCAGCGTATCCCACCTGGGCGCGTTATGGCCGAAGACGGCCGCGCGGGTCCGGAACGCGAGCACGCTGGGCGGCGGCGGTTGCGTGGCTACGAGGTTGTCGAAGATGTCCGCGATGACGAAATTCTGAATGAGCGACGCGGCAAAGAGGTCCGCAGTGTTGATCGTGTGGCCCAAAAACTTCTTGGTGATCGGGGCGAGGTCAAATCCTGGCTGAAAAAAGATCGGCGCTTGGACGGCAACAGGAGCAGCGGAAGGCAGCGGCTGCAATCGTACCTCGGTGCGTTGCTGCGCGTCACTGAGCGTCACTTCGGCAACCTGGCGAAAGACCGATTCGCTCCCGTCGTCCGGCGTGAGAAGCAAACCGTCGCCTTTCTTCAGCCCGGTAGTCAATCCCGCAAAAAACAGCCTGTCTGCGTCGCGCTTGATTGGGTGACGCTCGGTCAAGCGCGGCTTGATCAGGTTCCAATCGACGCGGGCGGCGATCTGCTCGACAGTTTCGAAGGTTTGCGCCTGCTCGCCGGGCCCGGGGATGCTCTGCACTTTGGTGCCCACTTCAATCGTTGTGGCACGTGGCGCACCGAGCGCCGTCGCCGTCAGGCGAGTAGCCCCGGGCGGGTCTTCAAGTGTGAACGCAAGAAAAGTGCTTGCCGCCACGCCGGGCCCCAGCTTGTAGTCAATCAAACGCGCGAGTTCAAGCACCGACAACCGCTCGGTCGCCGTGCGTAAGTACGCCTCGTTAGCGTTGCGCTCCTGATAGAAGGTAAGCACGTCGGCAACCGTCGCCCAGGCGTCAAGCAGCGCGATCGTAAAGTCATCATCGCCACGCGTCTTCAAGCCGTCGAGCGCCGCTTGGTGTGAGCCCGACAGTCCCGCCAGCATCGACTCTTTGAATTGGGCATGGGTTCCAACGCGGTACGCCAGCGCCGACAGACCGGGTCGATTGAAAACGACTACCGGAGTCTCGGCTGCGATGCCTTCACAGCAGCCGCAGTCGTTGAGATTACGCAACGTTGGATCGAGCGACCCGCTCATCTTCCACCTCGCATCGTAAGGCTGATAACACCGTGCTCCGGGAAGTCAGGATTGTTGTCGAGGCGCGCAATCTCGAGTCGTCCCATCTCGAGCTTGTTCGGTATCGGCGCGGTTCCGTTTGTAACGTTCTGCCGCTGAAACTTCGTAATCTCGACGGAATCCACGCCCGCAACAGACTGAGCCGCGGCGTAAAGCTGACTGGAAAAGACTGGTTGTCCAAAGGTGAAGTTATCCGGATGAAACAGGCCGCGACGCCCGTCCTGCAATGTGCGATTGCTGAAAACATCCAGCAACGCCGCTTTCACGTCGCTTGTGAAATAGTTCAGCTTGACGCACACAAGCATCTCGAGGGCCAGAGACACAAAGGATGGAGACTCGACCTCCAGATCGTGCCCAGCCATTCGGAAGCGCTCGAGACAGGCGCGGACATCGCGAGTGAACTGTTCGTCAATGTTGCTTCCTCCGAGCCGATCCGCGGTCAGAAAAACCGTGCGCCAGCTTCCAGTCCAGCGGAACGTCGCGGCGGCTCGCTGCACGCCGAGGTCGCAGCGCAAGGCCGCCGCCGCGTAATCATCCGGCGTAACGGCGCGCTCTTGCGTACGGAACGCGCTCGGCGCATTGAGCCGCGCTTGCTCGATGCTCTCGCGTTCGAGACCGCCCTCGGCGGGCAACGGATTGCGCACTCCAGCGATTACCTGGTCCGTGATTGCCGGATCGCTGCTGATCAGATGCGCGAGCGACTCCGCCCCTATGTTGCCCCGAGCGCCGTTGCCGATTCGGTAGCGAGCCAGAAACCTCTCTTCCGCCTCTGGCCGCGCGCCAAATCGTCCGTCGCCGAAACGCAAGTAAGCCGTGCCATCCGTCTCGACTTCGACGACAAAATGTTTGTCGTCCCCGTGGCTGTTCAGCAGATCACGCTTGGGTGCCCAGATCGTGACCAGTGTCAGGTCAGTGAAGGTCTTCGCTTGCGATGGGCTGAATGATTTGAGCGTGATCACAGTTTGCAGATCACGCACACTCTGGACGATTGTCGAGCTCGCCGAGGCCGGTGGATTCTTCGCGTCGTAGGGCGAAACCTGTGTTATTGGCGCGCGCGCGAGGCGCGGGCGATAACGCGCCGGTAACGGTTGTTTGCGCTGCTCGGTGCAATGACTGCCTCGCACCGCCCCACCGCAATTCTCGACTTCGCTCGGAACGCGCGCGGTAAGCGCCGGGTTGGGCCGAGGCACGTAATCGGGCGCGAGCGAGCTGGGCACGGTGTAAGGGTTGCGCGACTTGTCCTCCGGCTCGTCATCAACCGTCTGGCCATGATCGGCGAGCACGATGTTGCCCCACGCGACGCTCACGTCTTCAACATCAGTAGTTCCGTTCCGCGAAGCGATGCACAGCGGGAAGGGAAGCGCATCGGCCGGATGCCATGTGATCTCAGTCACCGGCACTCCGATGAACTCAGGCGGTGAGGCCGGAGGCGGAGACTGTTCGGGCGGCGAGAGCAGCCGGTGAAGCGGATCGTGACTGAGCGTCACTTTGGTCAGCCGTACGGCGTGGCGATGCGTCGGATCCGCGTCTTCAGGCTGACCGGTGGTTGGCCCGAGCACCTCGGCCAGTATCAAAACGTCACCGGCCCTCAAGTTCGACAGACGACCACGAAGAGTCGCGCGCGTCGCGCCCTTCGGCAGACAGCATCGCCCGCCATCCCAGGTGTAAAACTTCATCTCGTTGTGCTCTTGATAGAGCGTGATGCCGTGCATCAGCTCAAACACTTCGGGACGCGCAGCCATCGCTTTGTCGTAACTCGGCGAGTTGCGCGCCATAAGCGAAGCCCCATCGGCCGTGCGCGTCAGTATCTGCGTTGGCCGGCCCTTGATCTCATTCTTAGGATCATTTGGGTCATCCGGGAATTTCCGCTTCAGCTCGACACCGCTCACTCCTTTTGTCGCTAGCACCTGAATCCATGCGCGCGCGTTCGAGCCGTCGTGCATGAAATAATCGACCAGCCGCGCGTGCCGTCGCACGGATGGGCGCCGCCTCGCTGTGTGCAGATAGCTTTCGGTCGCGACCGCGTCCTGCTGATAACTCAAATAATCGCCGACGTACGCGAGCAGCTCCACCAGCGTGATGCCAAGATCGGCTGGATCGCGCTCTTTCCACTGCGGCATCAGCACCGCCATTCGGTCGAGCATCAACTGGCGGAAGCTTGCGTAGTCTTTGGCGAGGTAATTAATCTCGGGCTGCTTGCCAGGCTCGCTC
>DATFWM010000479.1:0-4006 GCA_035259295.1 Blastocatellia bacterium
CCCTTCATCGGATGAAAGGTTGACGTGACAGTGCCGAGGATTGGGACGGGAGGTCCGGTAACCGTCTGCAGCGTGCCCTTCGGATCGCCGAGGTCCCACGCCAATCCGTCGCGATGGCTGCCCAAGTGGCAACTTGCGCAAGCTTGATCGCCGTGCGCGGACAAGCTCGTGTCATACAGGAACCGCCTGCCTTGCCGCACGCTCTGCGGCTCAGGATTGAAGCCGATCGGAACGCGGGTCATTTCGCTGCGCGTGGTCAGATCCACGATGCTCAACGTTTCATCGAAGCGGTTGAGCACGTACAGCCGCTGCCGCGCGTCGTCCACCGCCAACCCGGTCGGTCCTTGTCCTACGTTGATTCGACTCTGAACCGCGCCCGCCGCGTCCAGGACTCCGACCTTTGCCGATCCGGTAGCTGCGATAAAGATTGTGCCGTCGGTGCCTCGCTCGATGTCGGCGGGCAAGGAGAGGCTCAGCGCGCGCTCAGCATCCGAGCCATCCGGCGCATCGAGGTTGATGTGTGGATTCAGATTCACCGCCGTAATGCTTGGGGCGGATGATCCGAAGTCAACCAGAGAAACCCGTGTAGTCGTGAACCCGCCTCTGAGATTCGGCTCGAATCGAACGTCGTTGTGGGCTTCGATGTTGGCCACCAAAAGGCGCCCCGTCGAGGGATCAAAGACCGAGTTGCCGATGTGAGTGCCGACGCCTCGCACTTCGGTGCGAACGCGCGGAGTAGACTCAGTAGCATCGATAGTAACCAGATCCACATCCGCCAGAGTGTAAGGTACAAAGGCGTTCCATTTTGTGTTGCCTCGTTCATCAGCCCATTTGGAGCCGTTCCATTTCACGATCAAGCCCACGTCGGGAGGTGGAGGCAGCCGCTTAGACATTTTTGGAAACGGCTTCGGAAGCCCGCCGGCCGCTTGAACCTGAGCTGCCGGAACAACGGTGGTCTGGTTTTCGGATTCGAAGACCGAAACGAAAACGCGACTGCCGGACGAATCGCGAGCGAGCGCGCGAGGCTGTTTGCCGCGAATGTTGATCGCTTGCGGAACATCGGCAGGCGCATTGGGATCACAGGCCTTGACTTGCGCGAGGCCGGATACGCACACAAACGCCATCTCTTGCGATTGCCCGGCGAAGATCACGTCAGTAGGTTCGTCGCCGACGTCAATCGTGCGAACAACATTACCGGAATTGAGATCAACGACGCTGACCGAATCGGACAACCAGTTTGTGACCCACGCTTCGCGGTCGCTGCGCGCGGCAACGCTAACGGGCTCGAGCCCAACCGGAATCTCGGCGACAAGCATTGGCCCGTCGCTGGTTAATTGGAAGACAGACAATCGATGATCGGGAGTATTCACGGCGAGAAGCCGAGTGCGGTCGGGCGTTATTGCTAGAGGATGAACCTGCGGGCTCTCAAAACTCTTGAATTCGCTCGGTTTGGTTTCTGCGACTACAGGTCGAGCAGTCGGTCGGATCACCAGAGCTAGTGAGAGTCCGATTACAGAGATGACAATCGCCTGCCTGACTGTCCTTTCGGTTCTGTTTAAGTCGCGCGGCATACTTTTCGACAGCGAATAACTTAGACTAGGAGAACGGGCCTACTATACTTTAAGCGCCGCGGAGCATCAACCGAATCAGCGCCGGATTTGACTTGCGGTTGTGCGCCTATATACCCATCTTCGCGAGCGCATCAGCCACCTGGCCCATTAGCATGGTCGCTTGCGGATGCGAGGCTTCGAAGCGTTCTATGCCCTCGGTCAACTCTTCTACCAGCCGATCAGGTGCATGCAGTTGATCGCTATCTCTTGATCCCGTCAGCTTTCTAATATCGGTCATCAACTGCTGTAAGATTTGTCGCTCATGCTCATCGACCGACTCGATCTGCTGAAGCTCTCTATGCAATTCCACAAGAGTGTTATGAAGCTGCTCCTTGTCCATTTTACAGCCCGCTTCTTCATTCGCCGTCCAGCTTCTCAACTGGCGGGAATAGTCTTGTCTTCAGGCGGCAGCGTGGCCTCTTCGTCGTCTACCAAGCTGTCGTCGATGCTGTAGGGAAGGTCAGGATCCCGAGGGATCGTTTCGGCACCCCATCTCTCAGACTCGTCAACAGCAAGCGGCGCGGTGATCCTCTGATCCGGCGCCGCTTCCTCCGCCGTGAGGCGACCACCGCTTACTTGCGCAATCAGCACCGTGACGTTGTCCTCGCCGCCGCGTTCATTAGCCTCGCTGATGAGCGAATTACATGCTTCTTTCAACGAACCGGACGAGTCGATCATGTCCTTGATCTCGTCAATCCGAACCTTGTTGGACAAGCCGTCGCTGCAAAGCACCAGCGTGTCCATATCGCGAAGCTGCAAGCGATCGATCACAACGTTTATGCTGGGAGATGCGCCCAGTGCCTGTAGTATCACGTTGCGATAAGAATGACGTTCAGCTTCCTCTTGTGTGATGTGACCCGCCTCGACCAACTGACCGACCAGCGATTGATCTCGCGTGATTTGCTGTATCTCATCGCTTCGGATCAAGAAAGCCCGGCTGTCGCCCACCTGCCCGAAATACGCCGTGGCGCCGAAGAGCCCCGCCGCGGTGAAGGTCGCGCCCATGCCGGTGTACTCCGGACGCTTCAAGCTCATCTGGTGGATGTATAAATTCGCAAGCTCGATCGATAACCGCAGCCGTTCGTGAAACGGGAACTTGGAATACACAGGGCTGGCTTGGAGCTCGAGCATGCGATCGCGAACGCACTCGACCGCCAAGCGGCTCGCAACTTCCCCCGCAAGCGCCCCGCCCATCCCATCGGTAACAGCAACCAGCGCGCCGTAGTGACTTTGGTTGAAGCTCGTGAGATTCTCGGGAGGGCCGTCACTTTCGCTACCCGGCCTCCAGGTGTCCGCGGTCGAGAGGTTCAAAACCAGGAAGTTATCTTCGTTTCCGGGCCTGACAACCCCCACGTCGCTCTTTGCGTATACCGAGATGTTGAAAATGGTTTCTTCGGCCATTGCTTAGATCAGATTAGCGTGACGTGGTTTCCCGTTTCCCGGTTCGGACGCCTTGGGTGTGTGATTATGATTGATTTCGAGTGCAATGGCAATTAGTCCGTAGTCCGTCGTCAGTAGTCCGTGGTCAGAAGCAAAACCGACGTGCTAACTACGGACTACGGACCACCGACTACGGACAATTATCCAATCTTGCTCAAGGCCTGATCCAGGTCCGCGATTATGTCTTCCACGTCTTCGATTCCAACCGACACGCGCACAAGCCCGTCGGTTATGCCGAGTCGATTGCGCTCGGCTTCAGGGACCGACGCGTGAGTCATCGTCGCGGGATGAGAGATCAATGTTTCGACGCCTCCGAGCGATTCGCCGAGCGTACACACGCGCACTGATTCGAGCACGCGCTTAGCGTTTTCGAGCGAGCCGGTCTCCAACGAGATCATTCCGCCGAAGCCCGACATCTGGCGCTCGGCGAGCTCGTGCTGCGGATGCGACTTCAAGCCCGGATAATAAACCTTTCGGACCTTTGGGTGCTCGGAAAGAAATTGCGCGACCTTCCGCCCGTTTTCGTCATGCTGCTTCATTCGGACGGCAAGCGTTTTGGTTCCGCGCATCACCAGCCACGAATCCATCGGCGATAGAATTGCGCCCGCTGCGTTTTGAATAAAGGCCATCCCCCGAATGTCTTCCTCATCGTTGAGTATCACCGCGCCGCCCACGCTGTCGCTGTGGCCGTTGAGGTACTTGGTGGTTGAGTGAACAACGATGTCCGCTCCGAGCTCGAGTGGACGCTGAAAGAAGGGGCTCATAAAAGTATTATCTACTACCAGTCGAATTCCGCGCCGTCGAGTTATCTCAGACGCCGCTTGGATGTCCACCAGCGACATAACGGGATTGGTCGGAGTCTCTATGAAAGCCATACGGGTCCCGGCTCGCGCCGCTTCTTCGATGTTGTGAGGCTCGCGAGCGTCGACATAGCTGAATTCAAGCCCGAAGTTGCA
>DATFWM010000480.1:0-3794 GCA_035259295.1 Blastocatellia bacterium
TGCCCATGCGAGGATGCAGGATGGCCGCGGCATGCTCGATATCGCCCGCGACCCCAACGATGGCTGCCTTGCCGTAAGAAATCGCGGGGCGCGGCAAGGCTTTCAACGCCTCGCGCACAAGCTGTTCACCGAGCTCCGCGCCCAGCGAGACGAGTACAGAGAGATCTTCTTCCGCGCGCCCGGCAAGGGGATTGGCAACGACGGCACAGGCGGCGACGCGTGTCACTGGATCAAGAGCAGCAAGCCCCCCTTCTGCGTAGACCACATCCTTGATGATTAGAATCCGCCTTATATCCATCTCAACTCGCAATCAATTGGTCAAAGTTGTGGTTCAGGATGGCGTCGGCTTGCTCCGCCGGCAAACTGTTGCGAACAAACGTGACCGGATCGGGCTCACCGAGTGGAAAAGGTGCGTCACTTCCCAATAACAAATGCCCGATCGGAACTGCACTTGCCGTATAACGCAGGATCGCAGGCTCGAAGCAGATCGTATCGAAGTAGAGACGGCGCAAATAATCGCCGACTGGAGCCTTCATGACCGCGGAAAGATGCGCGTTGGTGTCCACTTCCCGCTGCATGCGCGCACGCAGAACTAGGCTGAAAGCGCCGGCATGGGCGCAAACAAGCTTCAGGCCAGGCCATTTGTCGAGAAACCCGGAGCAGATCAGTTTAAGAATATTGATGGTGTTGTCGAACAGGTACCCAGCGACAACCGTGAGCTCGTATTCCCGGGTGCGTTCCTTTCCTGGCGGGTCGGCGGGATGCACGAAAAGCGGGACGTCGAGATCGAGAGCGGCCTCGTAAATGGGCCTAAATTGCTCGTCGTGCAAATAGATACCACGGACGTTGGAGGCCACATGCGCACCGACGAATCCGTATTCGCGCACGCAACGGCGCAATTCTGCCGCCGCTGCTTTCGGATCTTGCATCGGCAGAAATGCCCAGCCGCCGAAATGCTCCTTGTCTCCGAAAATCGCACTCGCCAAAGCGTCGTTGAAACGCCGCGCAGCCTCGGTCGCAAGTTTCGCGTCAAGATGGTAGTCGATGAAGGGAGTCGCGAGCGAAAGGATCGCTCGGTTCACTCCCACCCGCTGCATCCGCTCCGCTTGTAGCGGCATTTCGAAAAACGTCTTGTTCAAGCCGAAATGCATACCGCGAATATCGAGTTCAACGTCGTCCTCGTCGCAGCGTTTGACTGTCACGGCAAAATCACTCTTTCCCCGTACGAAGCGGAAGAAGTCATCGGGCACGAAATGACAGTGGATATCGGTGATCATCTAAATATCACCAAGCTTGCGCTTGATCCCCCTTCAGGCTCGCTGCGCATCTCAAATCATCCGTCGAGGTGCAGCATAGATGAGCCTGAAGATGTGCCCTCACCTCTCGACACCACTTCGGGCTTTTGCCTGGCATGGCCTTCGCGCTCCACGACATTGGCCTCGAATGCGATCGGCCGATGGGCCGAGCGATCTACCGTCAACTTAAAGACGTCGAAACGGTTGTAATAGCCAACAATGTCATGAACCTGCTTCGGCTCGACGCAATCAGCAAGGTTGATGTCGACATAGAGAATTCCCTCTTCATGCGACAGGGGTTGACCAAGGATTTCACCATTGGGCCCGGTGACCATACTCACGCCCCGTGTGCTGGCCTCCAGCAGACGGTCAGCGTCCTTGTGCAGTTTCACCAGTTCCTCGCGCATCGCCTTGTCCATGAAACTGGCAACTGCAACATTGAAATTCTTCGCTTCGAACGAGTAAGAGCGGACGCGGATGTAGATGGACTCGTTGAGTGGATAGTTTTCTCCCTCCTTCGGATCCTTGTACGGATAAATGGGAGGCCAAGTGGAGACATGAACCTGCTCGCCCTGTGCCATCTGCGTGAAGCGGGCGAGTGGATTGGTGTTCTCGCCGCAGATCAACATTCCCATACGTCCCAGGCGGGTTTCGACTACTCGTAGCCCTGCGCCATCGCCACTAGCCCAGGTCAACTTCTCGTAATGGGTTGGGACCAGCTTGCGGTGGTGGTTGAGGATCGAACCGTCGTCGCCGATTAGAATGTTGGAATTCCAGATGCATCCCACGCTCGCGGGTGTTCCCTCATTGATGCCCATGGATACGAAGACACCACATCGGCGAGCCGTCTCACATAACCTCGCGACTTCCGGCCCTGGTACGGTCACAGAGTTCGCAGCGAGGCGTCGGAACATGTCGTGGTTATAAACGGGCGATCTCAATCCCGACCAGACTGGATAGGCGGGAATGAAAGTTTCAGGGAATGCGACGAGCTGCGCGCCGCCTCGCGCCGCCTCTTCTATTAGGGAACAGGCCTTTTCGGTGGTCGCCGTTGCGTCGAGGAATACCGGCGCGACATGCATCGCTGCAACTTTGAAGGCGGGATATTTGATCATGCTAAACTCCACAGTTTGACTTGATCTTCCTTATCGTGTGGCTATCGCCTAGCCCGAACGAACTCGCCTCAACGGAGAGGCGAGAAGGCGGCGGGCAACAGAAAGACGCTTTCTTGATGCTCCATGTATTGCCGGATGGATGGCACGAATTCGAGCCATTCGTGGTCTTTCCAAAGCTTCTCACGTTGCGCAAGGCGATGATTGAAGTCGTCGTACGCCCAAATAAATACGATCGAATTGAGTGTGCCGGACTCCGTGTGCCAGCATCCGATTAGTTTTGCGTATTTACTGATAATCTTGATGCCAGTTTTCTCGTACACGGCGAGAAAGTCCGGCGTAGCATGGATCTTGGTTCGGTACGTACGCATTTCATAAATCATCATTTATCTCCTGCTCACAATCCGAGATAGGCAACTTTAAGTCGCCTATCCTCGAGGAGCTGCTGACCGGGTCCTTCCATGATGATCCGACCGTTCTCGAGCACATACGCTCGGTCGGCGGTGCGCAGAACATGCTGGACGTTCTGTTCGACGACGAGCACGGTCAGCTGCAGATCGCGCAAAGTTTTGATGAGTTGATACAGCAAGTTGACGTAGATAGGCGCCAATCCCTCGGTTGGTTCATCCAACAACAGAATTCGCGGCTTGCCCATCAACGCGCGCCCGATCGCCAGCATCTGCTGCTCGCCGCCGCTGAGCGATCCAGCCACCTGGTTGCTACGTTCCGCGAGCACAGGCAGCAATTCGTAGACTTGCTCCAACGTTTGCTGCCGCTGCGGTCGCGCGAGTGTTGAGTAAGCGCCGATCTCCAGGTTTTCCAAAACAGTCATGAACGGAAACAGACGGCGACGCTCAGGTACAAGCACGAGACCCTTCATAACACGTTCGTATGCCAGCAACGTGTCAATACGCTCGTCGTCGATACAAATCGTGCCTGCGCAATGCGTGCGAAGGCCCGCGAGCGAAAACATCAAAGTGCTCTTGCCCGCAGCATTAGCGCCCACGATGCCGACGATCTCGCCCGCCTGGACGAAAATGTCGATATCATGTAGGATTTTAACCGGCCCATAGTAAGCCACCAATTTTTCCACCTTAAGCAAGGGTCATCTCCTCGCCGAGATAGGCCTTAATAGTCGCCGGATCCTTGGCGATCCTTTCGGGTGGACCATCGGCGATTAATTCGCCGCGATTGAGAACTAGGATACGGTGTGCTGCATTCATGATCGCGTAAAGGACATGCTCCACCCAGATCACGGTGATGTCGCGCGCCGGTAGGCTCGCCACCATCTCGGTCATCACTTTGACCTCACTGGGTGTTAGCCCTGCCATGATCTCGTCAAACAGAACAAGCCGGGGCCTCAGTGCGAGCGCGCGCGCGACTTCCA
>DATFWM010000481.1:0-4155 GCA_035259295.1 Blastocatellia bacterium
AAGTACGGCAACATCAGTCTCGACAGCGTCGGAGTCCAGGGCGTGACCCCGAATACATTCGTGCTGTCGAACGTCGAAGTGGCGCAGGGGCGCTTCATCAGCGATTTCGACGAAGCCGACCGCAAGAACGTTTGCTTTATCGGGTCGGATGTCGCAGACGGTTTGTTCCCTCAAGTCGATCCACTGGGTAAAGAGATCAAGATCGGCGCCGACGGCTTTGCCGTCATTGGCGTCGCGAAGAAGGTAGGTTCGGTGCTCGGTCAATCGCAGGATAATTTCGTCGAGATGCCGCTTTCGACTTTCTTCAAAGCATTTGGCAAGCGCAGCTCGCCGACTTTCTTGATCAAGGTCCGCGCGCGCGCAGGCGTTCCGCCTGAGAAAGTTCAGGACCAGGTTCGACTCGTCATGCGCTCGCGTCACAAGCTCAACTACAAACAGCCCGACGACTTCTCGATTTCAACCGATGAAGTGACCGAACAGTTGTTCGGCGCAATAACCGGAACCGTTGCGGCAGTCGCGTTTCCGGTTGTGGGAATATCACTGGTTATCGGCGGCATCGTGATAATGAACATCATGCTTGCGACAGTGACCGAGCGCACTCGCGAGATCGGCATACGCAAGAGCGTGGGCGCGACTCGCGGCGACATTCTATTTCAGTTTCTGGTAGAGTCTGCCATGCTTGCGGGGCTCGGCGGCGTGATCGGATTGTTGCTGGCCGTTTCGATTATGACCATCGTCGGAAGATTCGCGCCCGTGCCGGTAGCCGTGCCTTTATGGGCGCCGGTGATCGCGATAAGCGTATCTACTCTTGTTGGGGTGTTTTTTGGGATCTATCCTGCGAACCGCGCAGCGAGGCTTGATCCGATCACCGCGCTGAGAGCGGAATGAGCAGTGATCCGTGATACGTGATACGTGATCATATCACGGATCACGGATCACGCATCACGATTCTGTTATGCACATTCAGGAAATAGGCGAAAACGTTTTGATGGCGTTCGACACTCTGCGGACGCATAAGATTCGCTCTGCGTTAACGATGCTCGGCGTGATCGGCGGAACGATGACCGTCATTGCCATATCGTCGTTTCTGACCGGGCTCAGAGAATCAGTGATCGCACAGACAAAGAAATTTGGTCCCGATTTGGTCTACGTCACCAAGTACGATCAGATTGGCATGCGCTTCAGCCGCCCGTCGCAAGCTGAGCGGATGCGAAAGGACATCACGATTGAAGATGCCCGCGCAATCGCCGAGCTGCCATCGGTGCTGGGCGTCAGTGCCAACGTATTCATCGGCTCGATGTCACCACTCGCAACACCAATCGCAGTTAAGTACCGGGGTGTCGAGGCCAACGGTCCAATCGTGTTCGGCGTTGCGTCAACCTACGATCAGTTGCGCGATGTTTATCTGCGAGAAGGCCGCTTCTTCAATGAGACCGAAGAGACTCATCGCGCTCAGGTGACGGTCATCGGATCGGCAATCGCTCAGACGTTGTATGGCGGGCTTGATCCTCTCGAGCGCGAAATCGAAATCGAAGGCAAGGTCTATCGCGTGGTCGGCGTGATGGAAAAAGCCCCCGGATTGTTTGGGGGCGATGCGTTCGAAGACCGCCAACTACTCGTCCCGTTCGAAACAATCAAGCGCGATCACCCCGAAATCAAAGAGATCAGCGTGATGGCCAGGGCCCAACCCAGCCAGTTCGGCAGGATGGTCGACCAAATCACCGAGCTGATGCGGCGCCGACGAGGAGTGCCGCCCGACAAGCCGAACGACTTTGGCGTCAGCACTCCGGGAAGCATCTTCGAAGCGTTGAGCCAGGTCGCGTCGGTTGCGACCATGATCGTCTTTCCGCTTTCGGCGGCAGGCTTGCTCGTCGGGGGAATCGGCGTAATGAACATCATGCTTGTGTCGGTGACGGAGCGCACCAAAGAAATCGGCGTGCGCCGAGCAATCGGCGCCAAGAAGGCCGACATAGTATGGCAGTTCCTGACTGAGGCCGTAACGCTTACAGGAGTCGGGGGATTGATTGGCATATTCGCGGGCTGGGTCGTGAGTCTGGCCCTAAAACAGCTCGCGCCGACCCTTCCTTCGATCATTCCTATGTGGGCGGTCTTGCTGGGTTTCGTTGTATCGTGTTCAGTTGGGTTGGTTTTTGGAATGTGGCCCGCGGTAAAAGCGGCGCGTCTGGATCCCGTTGAGGCCCTTAGGTACGAATGACTGTGTTCCCAGTACCGTCTTCAGTCGGAAGTTTGTATTTCTGTCGAAAGAACTCGAAACAAATTACAGACTTCCGCCCGAAGGCGGTACTACAAACTTGAGGCATCTTGTCGCATCAGCGTCTAGTTTGTGACGATGTGATAGCCGACTTGCTTCGGTACAGGCTGCTTCTGTGTGGACCAGTGGACCTCATCCGATTCTTCCAACAAAGTGAGCATGCTGCATTCGAGATCGGTGTAGGATGAGATGTACAGCATCGGTCTGATTCCACTTGAAGCGCGATGAAACAACATTTCCTCGAGGAGATCGATTGTCTCCGCGCTCATCGGCGACTCTGTTGCTATCATTTCCGGCAGTATGTCTTCCACGTGCCAACACAAGAGCAATCGTCGTGCCGCCTGACTCCAGCTGTCTATCATCCAAAAATCGCGGCCCAGCCAGCTTTGGCCAAAACAAACAGTGCCCAGAAACCGAACACTAGCCTGCCAGTTTTTCCTGTGCTTATCTTTCGCGAGCCCGCTATTGCAGCAAACCCTATTGTCAAAAGGATCAGGATCCAGATCGAGAAGATATCGAACGAGCCTGCCAGCGACTTTAAGACCGCCGACGTCTCAGGGGCCAGAAGTGCCGCGAGGTTCGTCGGCACTATTCCAGCCGGCTGCGTCGGGTCGATGCTTCTTAGGCTTTCCTCGTCGCGCACCATGAGCGATGCCATCGTGACGATGGCAGCTACAATCCCCACGGCAGCGTAGCTCCACGCAACCACGGACAAAATCTTCTTAAACGTGGTCTTTGCCTGGATGAACATCAGCCCGAGCGCGAAGATGCCCGCCACTATCACATAGACGATCGGGGTGAACACGGCTCCTATTATTGGAAAGAACTTGGCGATGGTCTTAGCAACATTCACTTGTTGCTGCATTTGCTCCTCGGTAAGCGATTGATTGGTTCTTTCCATCCGCTTCCTTATTTGGTTGCGCGTGATCTGATCCCAATCGGGTTTCACGCGCCACTGGAAGAAGAACGAAGATGCAAGAACAGTCACAATGGCAATGATCATCGCTGCGATCCACGTCGGCTTGCGATTTACATCGGTAAAGGTATCGCCCGGTGAGAATATCGTCCCGGTCGATCGTCCAATTGGTCCAAGTCGAGCGGGCTCTTCGACGGGAGGCGGTTCCACGGGCTGAGATGCTGCATATTCCGGTGTTTCGGGCCGCGCGTTCTGGGGTTCGCTCATTGTCTTTTCTCTCCTGAGGTTTTTTTGATTCCCGCTGAGCCTACTATTTTTTCTCCTCCGGCGCAACAACGATGCACGCCACGAAATGATCGGGGCTCACCTCAACCAACTGCGGTTCGATCTCTGCGCATCTCGGCTCAGCGATCGGACATCGCGTTCGGAAGCGACAGCCAGACGGAGGCTCGATCGCTGTCGGAATGTCTCCAGTCAGAGGTAGCCGTTCGCGTCGAACGTTCGGATCTGGGATCGGTATCGCCGACAGAAGCGCTCGGGTGTACGGATGAAGCGCGTTGTGAAATATCTCACGGCTTGAGGCTAGCTCGACCAGCTTGCCTAGATACATTATGCCGACGCGCGTCGAGATGTGCTCAACTACTGCCAATCCATGCGAGATGAAAAGGTACGTCAGGCCAAGCTGCTCTTGCAAATCTTGAAGCAGGTTCACAACCTGTGCTTGAACCGATACGTCGAGCGCGGACACCGGCTCATCGCAAACGATGAACTTAGGATCTGGCGCCAGGGCACGCGCGATGCCGATTCGCTGGCGCTGACCTCCCGAAAACTCGTGAGGGTATCGACTGGCATGCTCGGTTTCGAGTCCGACTAGTTTGAGTAACTCCAGCACGCGCTCACGTCGGCGTCGGCGATTCGCGACGCCGTGGATGACTAGCGGCTCTTCGATGATTTGGCCGACCGTCAT
>DATFWM010000482.1:0-5445 GCA_035259295.1 Blastocatellia bacterium
CAACTGAGCGGAGCGTCGCTTGCGCTGCTTTCCAAGGACCTCGATCTCGGTCTGGACGTCACATCAGACGTGTTGATGAACGCTACGTTCCCCGAGTACAAAGTACGCGAGGCTGTCGACCGCCGGGTCGCACAAATTAAGGCGCGGCTGGACGTTCCTCGGACGCAGGCTTCGGACGTTTTCAATGAGCTCGTATTCGCCGGCACTCCTCAGCATCGCCCTCCGATTGGTTATGAAAGCACGGTTGCGACGTTGACCCGTTCAGACGTTGACGACTTTTATCGCAGGTTCTATTCGCCCGACAACACGATTCTCGCGCTGGTTGGTGACATCGATAAAGATGTCGTACAGGACAAACTCGAAGCAACCTTCGGAAGATGGGAGCGCGCCGCTCAAGTAACAACGGCGGCGGTGCCCAGACCTCAGCGTCAAACCTTTCCAATTGAGAGATTCGTCGCCGCGCCAAAGGAGCAGGCAAATATCATAGTCGGGCACGTTGGCGTCGAGCGCAACAATCGGGACTATTACGCGCTTGTGGTGATGGACACCATTCTCGGCTCAAGTCCCGGCTTCACGTCGCGAATCCCGCGCATCCTGCGCGACGAGCTCGGGCTTGCTTATACCACGTTCAGCAACATCACTTCGAGCGCGGGCCTTGATCCGGGGCGGTTCATTGCGTACATAGGCACAGCGCCTGAAAACGTCAGCCGCGCAATCGCGGGGCTCAAGACCGAGATCGTACGGATAGTCGAGGAGGGCGTCACCCTGGAAGAACTCGAAGTTGCGAAGTCCTATCTCACCGGCAGCTTTGTCTTTCGTTTTCAGAAGAACACACAGGTTGCCGAGTTTTTGATCGAATGCGAGATCTATAATCTTGGCTTCGACTTCGCCGAGAGGTACCCCGAGTTGATCCGCGCGGTCACGGTCGAAGAGGTTACGCGGGTCTCTCGCGAGTACATCGACCCGAGAAACTTGACCACGGTCGTCGTCGGCCCGTTTGATGAGCGAAAAGAACAAGGAGTTTCATGAATCAGCAAAGTAGGTTCAGGCGATCGCTCGCGTTTGTGATGCTTGCGGCGCTTGTGTTGGCATCTGTCACGCAAGCTTCCAATCTGCCGTTGCCCACGCCGGAGGCGACGTCGAGCATCACGGCTCGCGATCTTAAAAAGCATTTGACTTTTCTCGCCTCCGACGAGTTGGGTGGGCGCTACACTCTCAGCCCGTCGAATCGAATAGCCGCCAGATATTTGGCTTCGCAACTGGAGTACAACGGCTATCGCGGCGCCGTTCGCGACCACTCGTTCTTTCAACGCGTGCCGCTTAGCTATCGAAAAGTCGATCTTGCGGCTAGCCACCTTACAATCACAGCCGACGCAGCGAAACGAGACTTTAACTATGCCGACGCGTTTTTGGCGGAGGTCCCGACTGATATGAATCTCAGCGGCTCTCTAGTCTTTGTCGGATACGGGATCTCCTCGCCGAAGAACAACCGCAACGACTACGCAGACGTGAATGTGAAGGGGAAAATTGTCGTGATGTTGAGCGGCGTGCCGGCGGCGCTTAAGAACGTGAGGTTGAGTGGCGAGGAACAAGCCGAGTCGGCCGCGCTTGGTCACGGAGCGATCGGCGCGATCAAGATCCCCGACGCGACGACGCTGGTCGGCTGGGAGCAATTGAAGTCCTGGGCTGTTAGCCAGCAGCACCTTGGCCTGCCGCCCAAGCCAAGCGCGTCCGGAAAGAACTTCCCCGAAATCGTGTCCGGACCCGAGCTGATCAAAGCCATCGCGAAAGCGATGGGTAAAGAGAGCTCCGACTTGACCAAGGCTTCAAATGACCTCAAACCAGCGGAGATCGCGGCGACAGCCGATATAAAGCTTCGAGTGGAAGTGACTGAAGCGCCGCCGGCGCAAAACGTTGTCGGCATACTCGACGGCGCCGATCCAAAGCTCAAAGACGAATACGTCATCTTCAGCGCGCACTACGATCACTTGAAGACCAGCGACAAAGGTGAGGTCTATCACGGCGCGGATGACGACGGCTCGGGCACGGTGTCGGTGCTCGAAATCGCGCAGGCTTTCTCGATCGGGCCAAGGCCGCCGCGGTCTATATTGATAGTCTTTCACACCGGCGAAGAGCTCGGGCTTTTCGGCTCGGAGTTCAACACCGATTACGAACCCGTCGTGCCGCTTGGAAAGCTTGTCGCAGATTTCAACATCGACATGGTTGGCCGCAGCAAGCCTCCCGGAGACGACGATCCGCGCGACGCCCACCTCACCGATAAGGATTCGATTTACATCATCGGCGCGGACAAGCTGTCGACAGAACTTAACAGGCTCAGCGAAGAGACCAACCTCGACACGGCGCGGATGAAGTTCGACTACACTTACAACGACGAGCGACACCCCGAGCGGTTTTACTACCGCTCAGACCACTACAATTATGCGAAGCACGGCATTCCGATCATCTTCTATTTCACCGGCGTGCATCGCGACTATCATCGCCCGAGCGACGTCGTAGAGAAGATCGACTTCGAGAAGATGGAACGGATCGACAGGATGATCTTCGCTACAGGTTGGCGAGTAGCTAACCTCGATCACCGGCTGGTGGTTGACAAATGGCCGCAGTGAACAGTCGCCGGCTCAGCTTCATTTGGCAGCATTCTTCACGGCACCGCCAGTCTTCTTGGCGCCGGCTTTCGAGCCTTTTCCGAAGTGTTTGCCGGCGCGGCCTGTGTGTTTGCCGAAGTGCTTCGCGCCGCGCACAACGTGTCCGTGCTTGACATTCTGCCCTAGTCCCTTGCCAGCGTTCTTTACTTCTTTGCCGCTCTCCTTCATTTCGCCTTTGACGGTCGTCTTGCGGTTGGCGTTTTGCGCGGCGGCGAGTGATGGTCCGCCGGTAAGAAAAACAAGAGTGGCTGTTGCGAGGATGAAGTTCATTAACTTCGTTTTCATTCGCACCTCTGTAAAATATGGGATATTCGACAACCGTCCACTGCAACTCTATGAACAGCTTGCACACCGCTGGAGCGGTCTTGTCAATGCGAACTCCAGACTAGCTTAAGAAAGGTAGCGCGTTCGAAGTATCTCGACGTGGTGGCGTTCGTGACCCGCGACGATGAATGCCAGTCCTCTGACTGACACCCCATTCTTGTTGGCCGTGCCTCTCCGAGTCCAGGCTTCCTCATCAAGACTCGAAAAGAGTGAAATGGTTGCTCGGCGGACGTGTTCGTACTCGTCAGCCAAATCGCTCAAGCTGCGTTTGCCGAACGAGCCGCCTCGAACGTAGTCGTCTTGCTCGAATCCCTCGAGCGCCGTCGCGTCTCCGCGAGCGAAACGCAACGCGCGATAAGCAAAAACTCGCTCGCCGTCGATGATGTGGCCGATAACTTCTTTGACGCTCCACTTGCCTTCCTGGTAGCGAAAGTCTCCGCGAGCTTCTGGGGTGCCGCGGATCAGCGCGAGCGTGTCTTCGAGCTGGCGACTTAGAATAGCGACGATGTCACCATCTGGGACTCGCGCGACATAGCTTTCAGCGTAGGAGGGGTACTCCGACTGCTCTGGACGTAGAGTGGCTGTTGCTGACATTTGGTTGATCACCCTTCTCCGAGTTCTGTAGTCCCGCCTTCAGGCGGAAGTTCGTATTCGCAATGCCGTGCCTGACCACGATAACAAACTTCCGCCTTAAGGCGGTACTACAAAATCTCAGTTGGTTGGCTGAGCCGAGCGCTCCTTCTTGTAGGGCTGGCCCAGGTACTTCTCGACCGCTTGCTGCGCGCCGTTGTAATTGTTGCCGCTCTCTTTAGCTTTGTTGTATTCAGCAACGGCGCGTTCGCGATTGTCTTCCGCGTCCCACGCGTTGCCGCGTTTGATGTAAGACCAAACCTCGAGCCACGAAGGCTCAAGGTCGCCACCAAGCGCTTCCGTGAAGGCATCGCGCGCCTTCTGCCAGTTGCGCTGCTCCATGTAAAGCAGCCCGATGTTGTACCACGCCCACGACGAGCGCGGATTGAGCTTCAAAGCCGCGCGGAATTGCTCCTCCGCTTCAGCGTATTCTTCGCGCTGGAAGTGTTGCAAGCCCCGTCGCACAACCACCGAAACGCGAATCGCGTCGCTTATGCGCAGGTAACGATTCTCCGGATCGACGACTACTTCGAGTGGTTTGCCCTCGCTGTCGAGATCGAAATCGGCCGAAGTGCCGCGCATATCCAACGTAGTTTTTGTCTCACGTCCCCCTTCTGCCTCGACCGCAACGCCGACCGGCCCGCGGAAGGAATCCATGTTCTGTCGCACGGTGCCGCGCACCTTGAACTTGCTGTCTTTGGTGCGAATAATCGAGTACTCGACTTTGAACTCGGGCACGCCCGTCGAGTCGACCCACATTCCGAAAAAGCCTCGCAGCTTCTGGCCCGACGCTTTGTCCGCCAGCGTCTCAAAATCGTCAATGCCCGCGTTCTGTCCTTTGAAGTTCGAGTAATAGGTCTTAAGCAGATTGAAGAATTTGTCGTCCCCGATAGTTGTCCTGAGCATGTGATAGACGTAAGCGCCTTTGTAAAAGACCACCGAGCGATAAGCCGGCGACTGATCGTTGAGCTGCGTCGGTGCGCGCGATATCGACGCGTCTTGTTCGAACGCTAGAGCTAGTTGGATTATCTCCGACAGCGTCTCGTGGAATTCAGCCGAGCTCTGCTGTGATTCGCGATACAGCACGGAAGAGTATTCGGCGAGACCTTGCGACAGCCACGCGTCGTCAAAACTCTTTAGCCCGACCGCTTGCCCCCACCACTGATAAGCGACCTCGCGAGCAAGGTCGTCGACCGGCAACGGCTTGTCGGATGTCAGCGTTTTGTGCGCGATGAATGCGATGCCCGCGCCGCTGTAGTAATCGAGCGTCTCGTCATCGACCTCGGCGACAACAAACCTTGACCCGAGTTGATAAGGGCCAAAACGATTGTTGTAAAACTGAAGTATCTGCGCGATCTCCTGCCCGAATTCTTGCAGCCGACTTTCGCTGCCCGGCAGCACGTTGATGTCCAGCTGCATTCCGCCCGTATTGATCGTCTTCGTGATGAACTGCCCGGCCGCGAACGAGCCGGGAAGCACCGGTTGAGTCTCGACAAAAGTGAACGATCTGCGTCCGTCCTTGTTGGTGACTGGTGTTACCGGATTTGCGCTGTGGCCGACCACGCTCCAGTTCTTTGGAACGGCGATCGTAATCTCAGAGGTCGCGCGGTCGGCGGCGTAACCGTGAAACGGAAACCATCGCGAGGCATAAAACAAATAAGAGCCTTCGGGTCCGATGTACGCCAACCGAGTGTCGGCGATCGGCCCACCTTCGGGTGTCGCAAGCGCGCCGGCGTAGTCCACGGTTAGTGTGACCTCTGAGCCCGCCGGGTATAACTGGCCGAGGTTGATCTTGACGTTGAATTCGTTGACGCGGTCTTGAATA
>DATFWM010000483.1:0-10375 GCA_035259295.1 Blastocatellia bacterium
GCGGTGATTGTAACCTGCTCGCAGCAAACCTGTTTCCTTGTGCCGGTGGGCAGCGTGCATCTCGATGTCACTTGCGCTTCCAGACGAGACTCATCGGCGTCTGGATCTTCAACTATCAGTATTGCGCGGCTCGGGTGCGAAGCTGTTATGTCGGTGAGGGCGTCATCAAGCTCTTGACTCTCTGAGGTCCCAGATGTGTACACGAGCAGGTTGAGAATACAAGACCGTATGACGCCGTGCTCTTCCGCTTCGGAGGCCTCTCGCCACAACGCGTTCAAATCGCGCTCAATTGCTCCCACGTCAATCCAGGGTTCGCTACTGCTTATCATTGTTCATTTTCCATTCGTCATTTTCCATTGGCTTCCATTTGCAGGTTTCATTCATGTCTTAGTGAACAATGAAGAGCGACAAATGGACAGTTGGAAAACACTACGGACGGCGCCATTCTCGGCCATCTCGCTCAATTAGCTCGTCCGCCTCTCCCGGTCCCCACCTGCCTGCCTCGTATTTCGGAATCTCTTCTTTCGAATTCTGCCACGCTTCCAGTATCGGCATCACGATCTCCCACCCGCGCTCGGTCATGTCGCGGCGCGCGTAAAGCGTCGAATCGCCGAGTATGCAATCGAGGAGCAATCGCTCGTAGGCTTCGGGAGACGCGACACCGAATGAAGCGCCGTAGCGGAAGTCCATGTTCACCCAGCGGATTCGCGTAACCTGACCGGGAACCTTCGCTCCAATTCTCAGCGTTATGCCTTCGTCGGGCTGAATGCGCACCACCAGCACGTTGGGCTCCATCTCTTGCTCTGCCGCTTTGAACAACTGAAGCGGCGCCTTGCGAAACTGAATAGCGATCTCGGTTACGCGCTTTGGCATGCGCTTTCCCGAACGCAGATAGAACGGCACGTCCGCCCAGCGCCAGTTGTCGAAGTAAAGCTTCAGCGCTGCGAAAGTTTCGGTCTGTGAGTTCGGCTTCACATCTTTTTCTTCGCGATAGCTGGGCGCAGGCTTCCCCGCAACCGCGCCCGCTGCGTATTGCCCTCGCACCACGAGCTCGTTGACTTTGTCGGGCGTGATCGCGCGAACGGCCTGCATCGCCTTGATTTTTTCATCGCGCACCGCTTCGGCGCTCAGACTGATGGGCGGCTCCATCGCGATCAAAGAAGTAACTTGAAAGACGTGGTTTTGAATCATGTCGCGGAGCACGCCGGCAGTGTCATAGTAACCGCCTCGTCCTTCAACCCCGATCGCTTCGGCGTTTGTAATTTGCACGTGATCGACATAGCGTCGATTCCAGATCGGTTCGAAGATGCCGTTGGCAAAGCGAAACACCAACAGGTTTTGAACGGTCTCTTTCCCGAGGTAATGATCTATGCGATAGACCTGATCTTCGTCGAAGACCTTAGCGACTTCGGCGTTGAGTTCTTTGGCGCTCGCAAGGTCGCGACCAAATGGTTTCTCGATGATAATCCGGGTCCAGCCTTTGCCTTCGGGTTTCGCGAGCCCGGCCGCGCCGAGTTGCTGAATAGCTTCAGCATACAGAGTCGGCGAAGTCGAAAGATAAAACACTCGGTTCCCGGCCGTGCCGCGCTCTTTATCGATTTGATCGAGCATCTTGCTGATCTCGCGATACGAGTCTGGATTGTTGATATCGCCGGCGACGTAGAAGATCCCTTTTGCAAAGCTCTCCCAGACGGCTTCGTCGACCTGCTCGGCTTCAGAGTAAGTGACGATTGCTTCTTTCATTTCGTTGCGGAACTCGTCGTGGCTCATCTTTGTGCGCGCGAAGCCGAGTATCGCGAATTCGGCGGGGAGCAACCGCTGTTGAGTCAGGCGATACAGCGCGGGAACGAGCTTGCGTTTGGTGAGGTCGCCCGACGCGCCGAAGATGATCACGACGCAAGGCTCGGCAGTGCGCTCGAGCCTGACTCCTTCACGGAGTGGATTGTCGATTGTGCTGGGCATCTTGTCCACGTCAGTTCACACTTGTTAGTTGGTCCCTCGGCAGACCCAAATCTCATTCATAGGCTATGGCATGCAAGCTTCTCTTGAGATTCTTGAACTGTTTCCGAGCCTGCTCTCCGTCGCATTGGAGAGTCCCGCGCGCGCCATCAATCGCTATAGAAGCAATTGGGAATTTCTCAGCCGCCCATTCCTTAGTCTCGACATAGTTTGTTGCCTCTGCGATGCGTACTGCTGTTCTTGGTGGTACTTGCACGGTTACTTTCCGTGTCGCTTGATCGTAGTAATACTCGGTTGGGCTTAGTGACGTCCACGGACAGTCTGCTTCGCCCGCTTTGTCCGTTGCTACCGTGGCAATGAAACCTAGTTGCCGCGGTGGCGAAACATCATCTGAACGGGGGACTTTGAAAGTGTATTCGAGTCGCAACGACGTTCCTGTGTTGTTGAGAACGGCGAATGTATCCAAAGAAGAACATGCCGATTCGGTCAGCACACCCACAATGATCAACAAGAACTTGATTCGCTGCATGCCGTTCTTTTAGACCGCTGTAAGTCGCACTCTCGCTACATTGCGGAGGTTTACCCGCTGCTTCGCCCGCCACAGGTCGTGATTGTACTGCATAGCAAGCCAACTCTCCGGAGAGCGGCCTAGAGCTTTGGACAGCCGCAGCGCCATCTCGGGGCTTACGCTGCTCGCGCCGGTAAGGATGCGATGCAATGTTGAGGCAGCCACACCGAGCTTGGCGGCCAGCTCGCGAGCGCTGAGGTTGTTCGGCTTCAGGTAAACCTCGGTAATAAACTCACCAGGATGAGGCGGATTGTGCATGGCCATTAGTGGTAGTCCTCATAATCCAACGCGTAGACGTGTCCATGTTCAAACTCGAAAGTTAAACGCCAGTTCCCATTTACCCACACCGACCAGCGACCTCGAGCCGCTCCTTTCAGAGGGTGAAGACGAAATCCCGGAACTTTCATGTCCTCAATCGACTGAGCGGTATCGAGAGCCGCCAACAACATGCGCAATCGCTTGCCGTGGCGTGGCTGAATACCTGCTCCGCTTCCGGACTCAAAGAACCTCCTCAGCCCTTTGTGCCGAAACGATTGGATCACGCACTCATGATAGCGCGTTGCGCGATGCGCAACAACCTCGATTTTAACTGCTCCTTACGAGTTCTTCCCATTCGGTGTGAATGAACTCACCGGTAGGATCATCGACTCGCTGATAAGTGTGCGAGCCAAAGAAATCGCGTTGAGCCTGCGTCAAGTTCAACGGCAGATTCTCGGAGCGATAGGTGTCGAAGTAAGCGAGACTCGCCGACATCGCCGCTGCCGGAATTCCCAGCGACTGCGCGGTCGTCACTGCTTGACGCCAGCGAGGCTCAGCCTCGATCACCCACGCTTTGAAATCTGGATCAACCAGCAGGTTCGGAAGATCACGCCGTCGCTGATACGCCTGCTTGATCTTGTCTAAAAACTGCGCGCGGATGATGCAGCCGCCCTTCCAAATTCGAGCAAGCTCGCCGAGGTTGATGTTCCAGTTATACTCGTCCGAGCCGCGACGAATCAGGTTCATGCCTTGGGCGTATGAGCAAATCTTCGACGCATAGAGCGCGTCGTGCACCGCTTCTATCAACGATTCTTTGTCACCTGTGTATCGAGTATCTTTAGGCCCGGGCAGTTGTTTGCTTGCCTCAACACGTTCAGCCTTTTGGCCCGAGAGCACCCGAGCATCGAGCGCGGCTTGCATGGTGGGAATCACAACGCCAAGCTGCAGCGCGGTCTGTGCGGTCCACTTGCCGGTGCCTTTCTGGCCTGCTACGTCGAGGATCTGATCGACCAGTGGCTTTCCAGTCTTTGGGTCGGCTACCGTGAAGATCTTCGCGGTGATTTCGATCAGGAATGAATTCAAGTCACCTTCGTTCCATTTCGCGAAGATCTCGGCAAGCTCGCGCGCCTCAAGGCTAAGCGCGTTTCGCAAGATGTCATAGGCCTCGGCGATCAACTGCATATCGCCGTACTCGATCCCGTTGTGCACCATCTTGACGAAGTGGCCCGCGCCATCCGGCCCGATGTAAGTCACGCAAGGGCCGTCGTCGACCTTCGCAGCGATCGCTTCCCAGATCGGACGAATCTGGTCGTAAGCGTTCTTGTCTCCGCCCGGCATCAGCGAAGGCCCCCACAACGCCCCTGACTCTCCGCCCGACACACCCGACCCGATGAAGTTGAAGCCGGCGGCCCTCATCTCTTTCTCGCGGCGACGAGTGTCTTCGAAGAATGAATTGCCTCCATCGATCACGATGTCGCCCGGATCGAGCAGCGGTTTGAGTTGATCGAGCACGGCATCGACCGGCGCGCCCGCCTTCACCAGCAGGATGATCTTCCGAGGCTTCTCGAGTGATTTTACAAAATCCTGGATCGAGTAAGCGCCAATGACCTGCTTACCTTCGGCGCGATGCAGGAACTTATCGACCTTGGTCGTGTCGCGATTAAACACGGCGATGGGAAATCCGTTGCGCGCGATGTTGAGCGCGAGGTTTTCGCCCATCACGGCCAGTCCAATCATGCCAATCTTTGCGAGTTCGGGTTTGGTTTGTGCGCTCATCGTTGATCTCCAAAATGAGATTCGTATTTCGGGCTTCAGGCGGAAGTTCGTACTTGAGAATCAAGCAGCTTCTTACAAACTTCCGCCTGAAGGCGGGACTACGAACCTTCCTTCGTCTGCTGATTAAGCAGACGGGCTGCTGCTTCGTCGATCATCCACAGCAACGTTCCGTTCCGTGGTCGAATCAACTGACTCGGATAAACCTCAGGTTGATAGCTCCCTTCCAACACGTTCTTCAATGCTTCTGCTTTATCTTCTCCCCCAACCAGAAAAGTTACGCTGCGCGCGTTGTTGATTGTGGCAGCGGTGAGCGTGATCCGGTATGCGTTAAGTTTTTCAACGTAGTTGGCAACCACCACTTGCTCGCCGGCTTCGAGCGCGGTCGTATGTGGAAAGAGCGAAGCGGTGTGCCCGTCGGGACCCATCCCCAAAAACACAAGATCGAATCGCGGCAGGTTCGCGAGGGGCGCAGTACTAGTCTTTGCCGCGCCCGGTCCCGCAATGAAAAACTCGCTCAAAGTTGTTGCGTACTGTTGGGCAGCGCGCTCCGGATCTGGAATCTCTGCCGGTATGCGAAAGATATTTTCTGACGGCACCGGAACTTTTGACAGCAGAGCCTCATACGCCATGCGGTAGTTGCTGTCCTGATGATCGGGTGGCACGCAGCGCTCGTCTCCCCAGAAGAAACAGATGGAAGCCCACGGTACAGTCTCGTAAAACGGCGCCGTCGCAAGCAGCGAGAGCATCGCACGCGGAGTGGAGCCGCCCGAAAGGGCGACAGTAAATCTCCCGCAGCCAACGACGTATTGATCAGCAAGTCTCGCGAAGATGCGAGCCGCTTTCAGCGCGAGTTCATCCGGGTCGCGATAGACGCGCACCTGAGATTCGGATACTTTCAGCATTCGTGTGGACATGGCTGACCTTGATCCGTGATTCGTGATGCGTGATCACGGATCACGAATCACTCTTCACTTCTTCACCCAAAGCCGAGCGCCGCCTCTCACTCCAAAATCATTCGAGATGAGCTGCACATCAGGATCCAGCTCGAACTTGATATGTTCTGCGTTTCCGCCGCCGATGTACAGCTTGTCGAAGTGAGTAAGCACCCGCAGCGTCTCGATAGCTTGCTTGACGCGTTTGTTCCATTTCTTCTTGCCGACTTTTTTCATCGCCTTGTCGCCAAGCTGCTCGTCATACGTCTTGTCTTTGCGAAACGGAAGATGAGCGATTTCCAAATGCGGCGCAAGTTGACCATCCATAAACAACGCCGAACCAAAACCTGTCCCAAGGGTAATGACCATCTCAACGCCTTTGCCTTCGACCGCTCCGTAGCCTTGCATGTCGGCATCGTTGATAACTCGGACCGACTTACCAAGGCGCTTCTCGAGCGCGCCAGCCAGATCGAATCCTTCCAGTTCTTCCGTCCCAAGGTTAGGCGCAGTGATGATCTTCCCTCCGCGCACGACTCCGGGGAAACCGACCGAAACATAATCGTAGTCCAAGAGCGGGGAGACCAGCTTGACCAGTTTGTCAACCAGAACATCGGGCGTCGTTGGATGCGGAGTCTCGATGCGAAGTCGTTCAGTCAACATCTCGCCGTTGGCGTTCAGAAGCGCCGCCTTGAGCCCAATACCGCCGATGTCGACGGCGAGGATTCGCGTGTCGGGCGATGGCGTTGCCTCAGCAGGCACCATTGTTTCTACTCGTGCTAAGGGCATGGATCCTCCATAAATTAAACGAAGCTTTCACAGAAAACGGAGCGTCAAAGCCGAGATTGATGCAAGGATGAACACCTCCTCGCCAACCAATAGCTTAGCCGCAAGAAGAGTATTGTAAAAAGCATCGGAACTACAACGAAGAACAATGCTAGTGCGATCATAGCGGAGCTGATCCAGTTCAGACGCCGTCCCCACACCACTAACACCGGCGAAAGTAAGCCAGCCGCAATCGCTGTTGTGATTATGTGTACTGATGGTAACCCTAGGACCACTGTTTTTTGCGAAATCACGCCGATGCCGTAGCCGAGCAGCGCGAGAATGGCGAGTAATGGCCCGAAAGTGACCATCAACTGAAATGATCCAGGCTTTCCGAAAGCACGTTCCCAATGGTCCAGATAGTAAACGTCGACCCACGCGAGAGCGACGCTTGCACAATAATAAGCAATAGGAAAAAGCATTAGAGTAGCCCAGAATGATATTGTCCTGGTTCTCACCAAGTCCTAGCTCACTTCTTCTTCTCAAGTCCTGCCCAATCCGTGTGAACGTGTCCACGCTCGGGATGATCGACTCGCTCGTAGGTATGCGAACCGAAGTAGTCCCGCTGCGCCTGTGTGAGATTCTGCGGCAAGCGCGCCGTGCGATAGCTGTCAAAATAAGCCAAGCTCGCGCTCATCGCCGGCACCGGTACGCCCTGCCCGATCGCAGTCTTGACCGCCAGCCGCCAGTTTTTCTGCGCTGACTGAATCCAGCGGTTGAACTCATCGTCCAGCAGCAGGTTCGGCAAGTCCGGGCGGCGGTTGTACGCGTTCATAATCGAATCAAGGAAGCGAGCGCGAATTATACATCCGCCCTTCCATATCCGCGCCATCTCACTCAGGCTTACATTCCAGCCATACTTATCCGATCCTTTGCGAATCACACGCAAGCCTTGAGCGTAAGAGCAAATCTTTGACGCGTAAAGCCCGTCATGAACCGCTTTAATGAGACTTTTCTTGTCGCCTCTTGAACGTTGCACACGCGGCCCTTTAATCTTGCGGCTCGCGAGGACCCGCTCTTCCTTCATGGTCGAAAGGAAACGAGCGTCTATTGCCGCGGCGATCGTCGGTATGGCAATGCCCAAATCGACCAGCGCCTCTTGAGCAGTCCAGCGCCCGGTGTCTTTCTGTTCAGCCTTGTCGAGTACCAGGTCAACCAGCGGCTTGCCTGTCTCTTCATCCTTGTAACGAAAGATGTTCGCGGTGATCTCGATCAGAAAGGACTCAAGCGGCCCGCGATTCCACTGGTCGAAGATGTCGGCAAGCTCGTCAGCGTCAAGGCGCAACGCTGATCGAAGAATGTCGTAAGCTTCGGCGATCAACTGCATATCGCCGTACTCGATGCCGTTGTGCACCATCTTCACGAAATGCCCCGCGCCGTCGGGGCCAACGTACGTGACGCACGGCCCCGAGTCGGTCTTGGCGGCGATGGCCTCAAAGATCGGGCGAATCTGCTCGTAAGCTTCGCGTGCGCCGCCGGGCATCAGCGAAGGTCCGTGTCGCGCGCCGTCTTCGCCGCCGGAAACGCCCGAGCCGATGAATCGCAAGCTGTCCTTGCGCAACGCTGCTTCGCGGCGCTGGGTGTCTTTGAAATAAGAGTTGCCGCCGTCGATCAGGATGTCGCCTTCTTCAAGCAGCGGCTTGATTCGTTCGATGGTCATATCGACCGGCGGCCCGGCTTTGATCATCATCATGATTCGGCGCGGACGTTCGAGCGCGCGGACGAATTCTTCAAGCGATTTGGCGCCGGTAAATTGTTTGCCCTGATTCTCGTGAATGAAGCTATCGACCCATTCGGTTTCAAGGTTCCAGACCGCGACGGGGAATCCGTGCTCCTCGACGTTGAGGGCTAGGTTCCGACCCATCACCGCGAGTCCGATCATCCCGAATTGCGCTTGTTTAGCTTTTGTCACTTCTGTCGGTGTCATAATGAACTTTCAATCGGTCCGCGCCAACTCCGTAGGAGTTAAATGTTTGTAGTATGTCGTGCCAAGGGATCTGCCAACTTCGTAGGAGTTGAATGTGCTATGCATCGACCGTGAACACTCGCTCGGCCTCTATTCGCGCGAGCCACATTCAACTCCTACGGAGTTGGCGTCGTGTCGCACCGCATACTACAAACATTTAACTCCTACGGAGTTGCGAACCGTCAAACTCCGGCAGCTTGTTCGCCGCCCAACACGTACTGCTCAATTCCTCGCGCCCAGCCCTCGTCGTCGTTTGAAGTCGTCACGTAATTGGCAGCTTTCCGCACCTCGTCGACTGCCTGGCCCATCGCGATGCTCAAGCCGGCTTGCCGAAACATGTCGACGTCATTCGGTCCGTCGCCGATCACCGCGGCTCTTTCAGTCGGGACTCCTAAAAGCTCGGCCAATCGGACAACCACCGTGCCCTTATGAATGCCGTAAGCAGTCACGTCGAGGAAACGAGGCTTCGAGCGTGACGCCGAAACTTCGCTTGCGAGCTCACTCAAGACGCGCTGTTCGGCCTGAGCGACAAGCTCCGGTTTTCCGACAACGGTCAGCTTGTTTGCATCTTGAGTTATGCGCTTGCTGTAACCGTCGATCCTCGGTGAAAAGCCGGATGTGTGCTCCTCTCTATCTACAAACGCATCGCGCCACGGCGCCCACCAATTCTGTGCATCGTAAAGCCACACGCCCAAGCCAAAGTTGTCGGCGATGGCTTTCACGCGCTCGGTGGTGTCAGTGAGGATGGTGCTGCGAGCGAGCACGTCGCCCTCACGCTTGACGATCAGGGCGCCGTTAAACGCCGCAAACGGCCCGCGCAGCCCTAGCGCGTCCGCAAGCGGCACGATACTTCGCGGCGGCCGCGAGCTTGCCAGCGACAACACGATGCCTCGGTCCTGCAATTTTGCGGCTGCTGCCTTGGTAGCTTCGGTCAGCTCGTGGTTCGAGGTTATGAGCGTACCGTCGATGTCCGAAATCACAAGCGCAATTGGCGGTGAACTTGACATGGTCTCGAAGTCAGGCGAATAAAGTTTCGCCCTTCTGGAACGCATCCGTGAAATCCGACAGGCCGTGGCTTCCGCCGTTTACCAATCTGCGCGCAGTCTTGAGGTCATCAGCAGACAACGCCTGTCGTATCCGATCTTCCTTGTCTTTGAGAAATGCGGCCAGCAGCTTGGCCGCGATGTCAGGATCGTTCGCAAGGTCCGGGTTGTTGACGAGATCATTACCCAGTCCCAACTTCGTGCTGAACCTCTGATAATTGGCGCGGCCAGTCAATTGAATGAATCCGCGACCCTTGAAGGCCGCGCCGTCGGGCGCTCCTCGATTGCCCAGGTCGGTGCGATTGTCGTAGAGGTCGAACGGATGGCCGCCAGGCGACGTGTTGAATTTCGATATGCCCTCGGAGATCGGCTCGAATCTGCCGGTCTCGGCTCGGATTGTCCCGAGCGCCATCAAAACCATGTCCTTGTCCGCGAGGTCGGCGTCCTTGAGCGCCTGAAGGACAACGGGAAGGTTCGTCTGGATGTTTCCAATCGGCGTGAATGGAAACATCTGCGAGACGAGTTGCGGAGTTACGTCATCGACAGAAAACTCCCCGTTCCCATCGCCGGCGGGCACCAAGTCGAGCCCGAGCGCACTGAGAGTATCCGGCCCCGCTATGCCGTCCGCCGTCAACCCCTTGCTGCTTTGAAAGTCGATCAGCGCCGATTCGGTGGCGGGGCCAAAGTTTCCGTCCGCGTCTCCGACATTAAATCCCAACTCGTTCAGTTTTTGTTGAAGCTGGACCACAGCGGGTCCTTTCGATCCTTTTTGTAGAACCATGTCACCTCCTTGAGCGGCAAACGGCTCTTCTCATTAACACCCAACTTCAGTTGGGTGGATCGGCCGCTGAGAATTGCTCAACTGTTTCAACAGTTTGTTAGCTTCCGAGCAACCAAACCGTTGAAAACGGTTTTCAGCATCTCGCTCCTTCGTGACACCCAACCGAGGTTGGGTGTTAATGACAAGCTGCTATCGAACGTGCGCTACAGAGGCTAACCGGCACGGCCCTGAGCTACCGGAAATGCGTTCTGAACGATCTCCAGTATCTTG
>DATFWM010000484.1:0-2611 GCA_035259295.1 Blastocatellia bacterium
GACGTTAGCTCGGCAATGATCGTGCCACAATCGAGTGACTGATTTGTTGAACAGGTTACTTTGTAGATTCTTCATTTTAGCTTTGGAGCGGAGATGGCTTGCGACGCGGTCGGTGTGTAGCAGCTACTCACTTTTCTTACCTTTTGCTTCGATTGTGTGAAGGTACGTTAGTTAGGGAGAGTGAGTACGGATTAACCACTTGTGTAGCAGCTACACAGGTAGGCGATGGTGGGTGGCACCTGGTAAGTCTGATTTGGAGGGGAAGACCTGCAACTGGAACCGTGAGATCGGACGTGAGCCTGCCACCGCTGACGCATGTGGGCATCCTTCGATCTGCCGCTCGTGCCCCTGACGCGCAACCGCCGATGGTAGGTGCGTCAAGTTCTTGAGTGACTCCTGGCGGGATGACGGTCCTTAGCGCTTAGCTCGCGCTCCGGTGGGAGAAATCGGAGCAAGCAACACCTATTCCCTTCCGGTTCGGCGTTTGACGACTACGCTCGAACCCTCTATCTTCACCAATGAATGCCAAGCACTGATAAGAATGAGGTGCGATGACTTCTACTGCAGAAACCGACCTTCGAATGAGAATGAAGAACGCGCAAGAGGTGCTTGACGCCTGGGTGCGTGAGGTCGTCGAGTGGCATTTCAATCCCGAGACCGGTTGCCCGTTCTGGCTCGACTACGCCCAGAAGCTTGATTGGGACCCGCGCGTTGAGATCAAAGGTTACGATGATCTCGCGCAGTTCGGCTTCTTTCAGGATGAATGGCTGCGCGGCGGACCGGTGCGTCGATGGGTGCCGAAAGCTTATGCCGATCGACCCGTATACGTCTTCGAAACAGGCGGGAGCACCGGCGTGCCGAAGTCTCGGATAAGCATCGACGATTTTCGTCTCGACTACGAAGCTTTCAGCGCGACGCTGCCCGATGAGTTCTTTCCAAAAGGCGCAGACTGGTTGATGCTCGGGCCATCCGGTCCGCGCAGGCTCCGGCTAGCGGTCGAGCATCTGGCGCAGCACCGTGGAGGAATCTGCTTCACGGTGGACCTTGACCCGCGGTGGGTAATAAAGCTGATCAAAAAAGGCCAGAGCGAAATGGCCGAGAAATACAAGCAACACGTCATCGACCAGGGGCTGACGCTGTTAAAGGCTCACGGCAACATTCATTGTTTGTTTACGACTCCAAAACTGCTTGAAGCGCTTTGTGACAAGGTTTCGTTGAAGCGGGTTGGAATAAAGGGCGTTTTTTGCGGAGGCACAGAAATGACTCCGCAGTTTCACCGGTTGGCGGTCGAGGAATTGTTGGATGGTGTGTATTTCGCGCCGACTTACGGAAACACCCTGATGGGGCTTGCGGTGCACAAGCCGCGCGTTCCCGAAGACAATTACGCCATCATTTATTATCCGCCGTCCCCGCGTGCGATGATTGAAATCGTCGACCCGGACAACCCGGAAAGGGTTGTGGAGTACGGCAAAACGGGCAGAGTAAGACTCACGACGCTGACGCGGGAGTTCTTTATGCCTCACTTCCTGGAGCGCGACGAAGCGGAACGCGAGCCGCCCTGCGAGTTGTACCCGTGGGACGGAGTTCGCAATGTGCGTCCGTTCTCGCGCTTCCAGACGAGTGTTGTTGAAGGAGTGTATTGAATGAATCGCACGCTCGTAGTCCGGCCTTAAGGCGGAAGTTTGTATACGCAGTGAACTCTGGTGCATACAAACTTCCGCCTAACTAAAGGCCGGACTACGAACTTGGAGTTTTATGCGAATCCTGTCCATCACAGCCGGCGCAGCGGGCATGTATTGCGGCAGTTGTCTGCGTGACAACGCGCTGGCTGCCGAACTGCTCAGGCAAGGGCACGATGTTCTGCTGGTTCCGATCTACACGCCGACTCTTACGGACGAAGAGAACATCAGCATGCATCGGGTCTTCTTTGGCGGTATCAGCGTCTATCTCGAACAGCACGTTCCGTTGTTCAGACACACCCCGAAGGTACTCGATCGATTGTGGGATTCCGAGGCCGCGTTGAAATTGGTTGCGGGCCGCTCGATCGCAGTCGATCCAAAGTCGCTTGCGGAGATGACCCTTTCGATGTTGAAGGGTGAGGATGGGTATCAGCGCAAGGAACTTGACAAGCTGATCGGCTGGCTCGAGAGCGAACCGCAATTCGACGTGGTAAATTTGCCGAACTCACTTTTGATCGCCCTGGCCGGACCAATAAAACGAGAGTTGGATCTCCCGGTTTTCTGCACGCTGCAAGGCGAAGACCTGTTCATCGACGGCCTTGGCGAGCCTAATCGCGGTCAGGTGCTCGATCTGATTAGATCAAACGTCCAATTTGTAGACGGCTTTATCGCTGTGAGCGATTTTTACGCGGCGAGGATGTGCAGCGATCTTGGTATCCCAGAAAATAAGATGCGCGTCGTTCCGCTTGGAATAAACTTCGCCGGCTACGAAAAGAGAACTCGCAGTGATTCAGATGAGTTTGTGGTCGGCTACTTCGCCCGCGTGGCGCCTGAGAAGGGGCTGCACGTCCTCGCGGAGGCGTACCAGCTCCTGAGGCAGCAAACGCCCGGCCGGCGGATCAGGCTCGAGATCGCAGGTTACCTGGCGCCCG
>DATFWM010000485.1:0-2372 GCA_035259295.1 Blastocatellia bacterium
GACGGGCATTCTCGATAGCGATAACAGCTTGTGCGGCGAAATTCTTGACCAGCTCAATCTGTTTGTCGGTGAAGGGGCGCACCTCCTGGCGATAGATGGTGATACTCCCGACTAGCTCGTTATCCTTCAACATCGGCACCAAGAGAACGGTCCTAGCCCCGGCTGCGTCAGCGACGTCGATGGTAGTCGGAGTGCCGTCGAGATAACCCTGATCCAACCGAACGTCCGCGATATGAGTTACCTGCCTCGTCTTGAGGAAAAGGCCAAAGGCGCTTTTTGGGTGGAAATCGACTAGAGGTATTGATCGATTGCGCCTTCGCTCTTCGTATGCGGGCGGCGCGTTGTGCAGCGCAACGACGCGAAATGAATCTCCTTCGCGTAACCACAGCGTGCCGAACTTCGCCTCGCAGATGCGGGTTGCATTGGCCAACATCGCATTAAACACTGGCTCAAGCTCGCCGGGCGTCGAGCTGATAACCTTGAGCACCTCCGAAGTCGCCGTCTGCTGCTCTAACGATTCGCTCAGGTCATCCGTCCGCTGACGCAATTCGTTGAGCAGACGAGTATTCTCGATAGCGATCACGGCCTGAGCGGCGAAATTCTGGACCAGCTCTATCTGCTTGTCAGTGAAATTGCCGACCTCCTGGCGGTAGATAACGATTATGCCGACAAGACTGCCGTCCTTAAGCATGGGCACTCCGAGTATGGACCGGAAGCCGCCAAGCTCCACGGCGCTGACAAACCTCGGTTGGCGCGCAATGTAGCCTTCATCTTCGAGAACGTCTGGGATCTCAACAGCCGCCTTCGCGCTGGCGACTCGGTACAGCACGCTGCTCGGCCCCGGGCGAAATAACGGCTCGCGCTTTCGCGCTTCGGCAAAGGCTGGTGGCACATTATGCATTGCGGAATTGCGGAACGCGTCGCCTTCGCAAAGATAGAGATTCCCAAATTTCGCTGCGCAAAGCCGCGTCGCATTTTCCAACATCGTGTCAAATACCGGCTGCAACTCACCGGTTGAACTCGAAATAACCTTCAGCACATCCGACGTTGCGGTCTGCTGCTTCAGTGATTCCGAAAGCTCCCGCGTGCGCGCTTCGACACTGTTGAATAGCCGAACGTTCTCTATCGCGATGGCCGCCTGGTCCGCAAAAGTGGTGACTAATTCTATCTGTTTGTCGGTAAAGGAATTCACTTCATTGCGGGTGAGCGCGAAGACACCGATCGTTGTCCCTTCGCGCAGAAGGGGTACACCCAGGATGGTTCGGTACCCAAATGTCTTCTGATAGCCAGTTACCTGGTATTCGGGATCGGCCAGCACGTCCGGAAGATGAATTGCCCTACTCTCCAATGCGACTCGCCCAGTAAGGCTACCTCGGTCCAGGCGCAGGGGATGTTCGAGCCCGTACTGCTCTGCTTCCCGTGAAAACCCATATCCCGCGGCGAACCGAAACACGTCTCCATCCCGCATCTGGATGGCGCCATTATTGGCCGCGCAAAGTCGGGCGGCTGACTCGGTCAGCGTCTCGAGCACAGTCTGCAAATCGAAGGTCGATCTGCTGATGACCTTGAGCACATCGGCAGTGGCCGTCTGCTGCTGCAGGGATTCGCGCAGCTCACTAAGCAGCCGCGCGTTCTCGATGGCGATGACGGCCTGGGCGGCAAAGTTTTTTACCAGTTCGATTTGCTTGTCAGAAAACGGTCGCACCTCCTGGCGATACATGCCGATCGCGCCAACGAGCTCGTTCTCCTTAAGCATTGGCACCAAGACGTAAGTCCGCACGCCTACGACCTCGACGAGAGGAATGATGAGTTCGTTTTTCTCCATGTAAGATTGATCAGTCCTAAGGTCGGGAATGTGGACGACCTGTTTGGTTTTGAGGGCACGGTCGAGCGGGATTCCCGGATATTCGCGCGGATCGATCACGGGGTTACGCCGCAAAATATCGACGTGGCTTTTCTGGCTTTGAAGAGCTACGGCGCGAAAGATGGGTCCATCGCGCAGGAACAGATTGCCGAACGTGGCCTCACAGATTCGGGTAGCGTTTTCCAGCATAGCGTTGAAGACTGGCTCAAGCGCGCTGGGGGAGCTTGAGATTACTTTCAGCACTTCGGAGGTCGCGGTCTGCTGCTCCAGCGATTCTGAAAGATCACGGGTCCGAGCCTCGACTTCATCGAACAGACGCACGTTCTCGATCGCAATCACGGCTTGGTCGGCAAAAATCGTGGCCAGTTCAATTTGCTTTTCAGTAAACGGTCGCGTTGTCGATCGCGTCAACGTAAGGACACCAATCGGCAACCCTTCGCGCAGAAGCGGGACTCCAAGTATGGCTCGATTACCGCCCGCGCTTAGGACGTCGGGCGCTTTGTAGTCA
>DATFWM010000486.1:0-3268 GCA_035259295.1 Blastocatellia bacterium
TCTTCCGTCCCAAAACTGTTTATGGTTGTAGGCGGCATTCCAAAGTGTCGGCGCGCCTCTACGGATCGCGGCCCCGCCCGCTCGCTCCGGTCCGACGCCGCGACCGCCTCTGCCCATCGACAGCGGTCGGCTATCGGTGAAGCCGAGATCAGGATGATGACAGGTTGCGCACGAGATGTCGTTCGCGCCCGAAAGAATCGGATCGAAGAACAGCAACCGCCCAAGCTGAACGCGCGCGTCGTCCTTGCTGGCCGGGGAGGGGTTATCAGCGCGGAGAACCATTTTCGGGAACTGACGGACAAGACCGCCTCCTCCTTTGCTGACGCCGGCGGTGCCTTCCTCGCCGGAGAAGTCCGCCTGCACCGGCCACATCCCGAGCGCGACGAACGCAATGACAGGCAGAGCCAACAACGCGATCAACACCTTCAGCCATCCGCGTCGCGCGGTCACAAATGGGTCGGAACGAGGTTGACCTTGGTCAATTTCCTTCGCGGACACCGCAGCCATGTTGCGCCTCTTGGCAAGATGAGTCTATTAGCCCGTTTGCGAGAAGGGATTATATTCAACCGGGCGCTCAAGTCAAAGCTAGGCTTGCTGTTCGGAATCAGCGAGCCATTCAGTGAGGCTCGCGGCTATTTTCGCAGCAATCCGGGCGTTGTTAGCCAGCAACGCGCGGTTCGATCTGACCGTATTGGCGTCAGTGAGCTTCTCCATCTCGGCGAGCAGAAACGGCGTCAGCGCTTTTCCGCGAATCCCGTGTCGCTTTGCTGCCTGAAGCGCTTCCGTGGCCGCTCGATCCACTTGCTCGAGAGGTATTTCGAATTCTTCGGGCACGGGCACGCAAACGAGCACCGCAGTGTGGCCGGCCGCTCGCCAGTGGTTGACGGCAACTTCCGCTGCTTCGTCTGGCGTTTCAACCGAAATATCAACTCCGAGTCCGCTGCGCCGCGAATAGAATGCGGGAAGCTCGTTTGTGCCATAACCGACTATTGGGACGCCCAGCGTCTCCAGCCTCTCAACAGTTTTCTGGAGGTCTAGTATTGCCTTTGCGCCGGCGCACACACAGATCATCGGTGTGCCGCCGAGCGCAGTGAGGTCTGCGGAGATGTCGAAGGTTTCGATTGCTTCTCGGTGGACGCCGCCGACCCCGCCCGTCGAAAAGACTCGAATGCCAGCAACGTGCGCGAGCCTCAAGCTCGAAGCAACGGTCGTCGCGCCCCACGCGTATTTTGTAATCACTGCCGCGAGATTGTTCAAACCGACTTTTTCGATTCGGCGTCTGTCAGGAGCATGATCTGAGGCGAAGACAGCAATCTCATCAGCGCTCAATCCGACTGTTGGGACGCCCTCGACGATGCCGATCGTAGCTGGCACGATGCCGCATTGTCGAATCGCGTCCTCACAAGCCAACGCCGTTTCAAGATTGACCGGATGAGGCAAACCGTGGGCTATTACAGTAGATTCGAGCGCAACAACTGGCTTTCGTTCCTTAAGCGCTCGACTGACCTGCTCCGCAATTCGAATCTCCGTTTGTTTCATAAGTCCAGTACGTCCTATACTCTTCTCCACGCAGCGTTCACCGCGGATGACGTTGGAGGTAGCCAATGTCGGACAATAATGCGTTGGCGGTCATACTTGGCGGAGGCGCAGGTCAGCGCCTCTTTCCGCTCACTAAGCGGCGAGCCAAGCCCGCTGTTCCGCTCGGCGGTAAGTACCGCCTCATCGACATCCCGGTTTCCAATTGTATCAACTCCGACATAAATCGCATCTTCATTCTGACTCAATACAACTCGGCGTCGCTCAATCGTCACATCGCGCGCACCTACCGGTTCAGTCGGTTCACAAACGGCTTCGTCGAGATTCTTGCAGCGGAGATTACACCCGAGCGACCGGACTGGTTTCAGGGGACTGCCGATGCCGTGCGACAAAGCTTACATCATCTGGACGATTACAAGGGCGAGACGATCCTGGTTTTGTCAGGCGATCATCTTTATCGAATGGATTATCGCGGCTTTATTGCGCGACACGCCGAGACGCGCGCCGATGTAACGATTTCGGTTACCGCTGCGCGCGAGGAAGAGGCGTCGGAGTTCGGTCTGGTGAAGATCGATGAAACTGGGCGGGTCATCGAGTTCAGCGAGAAGCCCAAAGGCGAAGCGCTGGATCGCATGCGAGTCGACACGACGCGGTTGGGGCTTTCGGAGGAACGAGCCGAGCGACGTCCCTTCCTTGCTTCGATGGGAATCTATATTTTCCGAAAGGAAGTGCTGCGACGTCTGCTGCTTGAAGAGATGCCCGAGGCGGTGGACTTCGGAAAGGAGCTGATCCCGGAAGCGCTCTCGCGCCACAACGTTCAGGCGTTTCTGTTCGATGGATATTGGGAAGACATCGGAACAATCGGCGCTTTCTATCGCGCCAACATCGAAATGACTTTGCCGCTGCCGCCGTTTAACGTCTTTGACGCTGAGTCGCCAATGTACACTCGCCCGCGTTACTTGCCGGGGTCCAAGCTGCTCGACTGCCATATACAAAGCTCGATCATAACCGAAGGTTGCATACTCAATGGTGCGACGATCAGGGACTCTATCGTCGGGATTCGCAGCCGCATCGAGCATGGCTCGCGGCTCGAGGGCGTGCTGATGATGGGGGCTGATTTCTATCAGTCGCTTGAAGAACTGCAGTTGGACGCGGGTCGCGGATTCCCTCGCATCGGCATCGGTCCAAACTGCTTGATTCGCCGCGCGATCATCGACAAGAACGCTCGCATTGGCGAGGGCGTGCAAGTCCTGAATGAAGCCGGCCATCAGGAGCTTTCGGGCGATGGCTTCTTCATACGCGATGGAATAGTGATAATTCCCAAGAACGGTGTGATTCCTGGAGGTACGGTCATATAGCCTATCTTGCGTCAACAGGCGCCTCTCGCCAAACTTAATTAGAACCATCACCAGAGTAAGCGTATGGGAATAGAGAAGTTTGTCGAAGAGCAGGTGCGAAAGGCAATGGAAGCGGGAGAGTTTGACAACCTCCCCGGCAAAGGGAGGCCGATCGACCTCAAATCATACTTCGAAACGCCGGAAGACCTCCGACTCGCCTACTCGATCTTGAAGAGCAACAACTTCGTGCCTGAAGAAATTGAGCTGCTCAAGGAGATCACGGCCCTGAAAAGGCGCCTCGAGTCCTGCTCCGACGTTGGCCAAAAAAGCAAGCTGAGCAAGGAAATCCGCGAGAAGACATCCAGCTTCAACATGCTTCTGGAAAAGGGGAAGCG
>DATFWM010000487.1:0-3526 GCA_035259295.1 Blastocatellia bacterium
CGATTTGCAAACATCCTGAGAATCGCCAGCGCACGCTCGAAATGGTCGCGAGCTTTTTCTGTATCGCGGAGCTTTGCGTAGGCTTCGCCGAGATTGGTCAGCGAGGTGGCTTCACCATCCGGATCGTTCGCCTGCCGGCGAAGCGCCAGCGCCTCCGTATGAAGTTCGATGGCCATTCGATAGTCGGCAAGCTCGGCATGAATGTTCGCGATAT
Organism: Blastocatellia bacterium; assembly: GCA_035259295.1. GTDB lineage: Bacteria > Acidobacteriota > Blastocatellia > UBA7656 > UBA7656 > Onstottus_A. The sequence goes on from DATFWM010000487.1 coordinate 215, forward strand.
TGTTGAGTGCAACGGCAATCCGGCGGGGATCCTTGATGGCGCGCGAGAGTTCGAGCGAGGCCTGATACGCACTAAGGGCGTGGCGGCGATCGCCCAACGTCGCGTATACCCAACCGATGTTGTTGAGATTGACGGCCATATTCCATCGGCTGTCGTGCGAGCGGTTGATCTCGAGCGCCGCAACGTATGCGTCGAGCGCTTTCTGGTACTCTGCGAGTCCCGAGTACGCCGATCCGATGTTATTCTGCGTAAGCGCCTCTGCGGCGCGATCTCCCAATTCCCGCCTGAGTGTGAGCGCGTTCTGATGGCTCTCGAGGGAGAGTTGGTATTCGCCCAGGTTGTCGTATAACGCGCCGATATTGCTGGCAACCTGAGCGAGCATCCGGCGGTCCTGGAGCGGGCGAAGAATTCGCATCGACTCATTAAACAGCTCGAGCGCTTTGCTTTTCTCCCCCATTCCTAAATACGCCACACCGAGGTTGTTGAGGGTCTGTGCCTGTCCGGCGCGATCGCCTGAGGCTTCGAGCAACGGCAGCGCTTGCATGTAATAGTCGATTGCAGCCTTCTTTTCGCTGAAATTGTTATGTACTTCTGCGATGCAATCGAAAACCCGGCCGAGAAGTTGATCACCGCCCGCAGTTCGCGCGAGCGGCAAGGCCGCGGTAGCGTTGGAGAGCGCCTTCTCCCGATCGCCGAGCTCGACGTAGACGAACGCAATCGTATACAGCGTTCGTGCCTCCTCTCGCGGATCCTCAGCTTCGTGCCAATGAAATCGCGCGGCGTCAAAATGGCGGATCGCCTGCAGCATGGCTTCGCGCGTACCCCGTCGGTTCGCGGCCGTCGCCAGCGCGACTTCGCGCGCGGCCGCGATGCGAGTCCTATGACGGTTCGTTCCAGAGCTCACGTCGTCGAGCGTGATCTCGTAACCGCCGGTTGGAGCATGCGGTTCCGAAGCGGTAACACGCAAACGGTGCTTGCCTGAGGAAGCGGCGATCCACTCGACATCTTCGGTGTCGCCGATCGAGTTGTTGTCGAGGGCGAACAGTTGTTTCCCGGCGGGGTCGAGGACCGCCACTGCGATGTTCACCGTGAGCTGAGTGATATGGAGTCGGGCATATTCGCCGGCCCTCAACAGGACATCGTGCTCCTGCGAGCGGTCCGTCGTGATTTCGTATGCGCGCTTTTTACCCAGTTCCAGAACCGGTGATCCGGTTTGGCCTTGCGCAGTTAGGCAGCCCCCTAAAACTATGGCCAGTGCCAACCGTGCTCGCAACCGCATGACAATTATCCCGACGAGTTAGTACAAGGAGGAACTACGAAGGATAGCGTCTTCAGCGGTCAGGAGGTAAGAAAAATAGCGTTCTCCTCAAGAGGGCAACCACTAGAAAAAATTTTGAAATCGTCCGATTTCAAAATTTCTCCTCGCTGGAGTTCTGGATGCTCCAAATATGTTAGTTCCCTCAAGAGGTCACTTGCTTGACCAACCCGTCATCAACGACCATCCCCGTTTCGCTAATCGCTTGAAAGCGGGTCTGGTTGTCGCCGATTTCGAAGACCATAAAGTGGTTGTCGTCGTCAAAGGTCGCTGCGCTGAGACCGCTTTTCCTGTTCACGTCTCCGCGCCGAACCTTCCCCGCAGCACCAGAGACGAAATAATGAATGCCTTGCTGCGGCTTGGTGCGCTCGTAGATGTGATCGTGGCCAGAGAGGGCTATGCTCACGCCGTAACGGGTAAACAGCGGCTCGAGACGCGTTCTCAAACCGGTTGATGACCCGTGTCGTTTACCGGACGAATATATCGGATGATGGAAGACTGCGATTTTCCATTTCGCCTTCGAAGCGCTCAGCGAGCTTTCCAGCCAGCCAGTTTGGGTTGTGTCAAAATCGTTTGAGTCGAGCATGAAGAACTCAGTCAGGCCGTTTCCTGCTTCGATCTTGTAGTAATTCTGCCCGCCCATATTGAACAGCGAGTATTGGCACTGGTCCCGGCGGCCTGCGTCTACGTCGTGGTTGCCGAGCACTGCGTAGAACTTCACTCGATCCTTCAGAAGGTTTGCAAAGGGCTGCTCAAAATTTCTGCTGAAGTATCGCCCGCTGCCATTGGGGTAAATATTGTCGCCGGCGGAGATAACGAAGTCGAACGGCGTACGTTGATGAGCAGCAAACATTTGTTTTGCCACTCCGATCTGGTCTCGATCGCCCGTGCCCCAATCTCCGATGACGGCAAATCGTATCTTGTCGTTTACCGGCGAACAGAAGATCGAGGACGGCTTGATTAACGCGCCCGCTGAAATCGTCGCCAGTGAAAGTATCGCCTGTCGGCGAGTGATTCCGTTCTGTTTCATTGCACACTATTCTTTCTCGCAAGAGACTATGTTGTCTTTAGGGTGTTTGCCTTAGGCAATCCCATTACTCTCACGCTTAAACAATTCCCGTTAGACTCTCACGCCTGTTGAGGGGTGAGCGCCTGCGACTCGCGCTACATCAAGCGCTGATTAAGACTGGCAGTGGATTCGCGGAATCTCGTCCCATTGAATTCCGCGATAGGTTCACTTTATCCTTTCAGTCACTATGCGTTTTTCAACTTTCTTATTTTTGCTCCTATTTTTTTTTAAGTGTTGGTCCGAGACAGCGGTTGCCCAGGCTTTACCGGGCTCGCAGCAATCCTCAATCAATGGGACTTCAGACCTGACATGGAAAGCCACGCTAATGACCGGCGACGACAGTATTGATGCGTTCGACAACGCCCGGAAAACACTGAAGAGTGAGTTCCTTCAAATGGGCGTTACACCCGATAACATCAAAGAACTTTCGATGAATCCCGTTGAACGGAAGCGCGGATCTCTGCCGAGTAGCGCGGTCAACCTCGCAGGGGCGCTGCGAGAGCTGACGATCGGAGATCAGGACGCGTGTCTCATTCACATGACGTCTCACGGGTCTCCTCAGGGGTTCTATCTCAGGAACGCCCCTCCCATCACCCCTCAAATGTTGGACAGAATTTTGGATCGCGCCTGCGGTGACCGGCCGACTGTGGTGCTGGTCTCGGCTTGTTATTCGGGAGTTTTTGTCGGGCCGGCCATGCAAAAGAAAAACCGGATTATTCTGACTGCCGCCCGGCAGGATCGCACATCATTCGGATGCTCTGCAGAAAACCAATACACGTATTGGGATGGCTGTCTTATTGACTCGCTGCCGACGGCCGAAAGCTGGAAGTCCTTGTACGGAACTATCCAACGGTGCGTACAAACGAAGGAATCCGAAGGTCATTTCAAGCCCTCTCTTCCTCAGGCGTACTTTGGTGAACAAGTGTCG
>DATFWM010000488.1:0-3183 GCA_035259295.1 Blastocatellia bacterium
GACCTGTTGCGTTCCGAGCAGAGGCTTGAGAATCGCATGTTCATGCTCGAGTCTCTTGTTGACTCGCTCGGTCTCGGTATCGTAGCGGTTGATGCAGAAGGCAACACAGTCGCATTCAACGTAGCGGCCGAGCGCATCCTCGGTGATTGCGCCATCGAAATCTTGCTTGAAGACTGGGCGATATATTATGGCTGCTTTGATACCGATGGAATAACGCCGTATCCAGCCGATCGCTTTCCCGTAGTCCGCGCCTTGAATGGTGTTGAGACAGGCGAAGTGGAGATCTTCGTGCGTAATCGTCTCCATCCGGACGGCATTTGGATCGCGATGAATGCCTGGCCTCTCAGACAGCCGTCCGGGACGAGGCATGGGGCCGTAGCTGTGTTGCGCGGCGTTCAACAGTGGACGCAAAACGAGCTTGCGCAACAGGTCGATGATCTTGCGCTCCGCATCGCGGAGTTTGCGGCCAGCAATGAAGAATTGAAGACGCTGGCCGGCACGCTTGCCCAGTCACGCGATCAAGCTCTGCAAGCCTCGCGGCTCAAGTCCGAGTTTCTGGCGAACATGAGCCACGAGATTCGCACACCCCTCAATGCTGTAATTGGCCTGAGCGATCTGCTCGTGCAGACTCAGCTGTCGCCTGAACAAATAGAGCTTGCCGAGACAATCAAGAGTTCTGGAAGGGCGTTGCTGGACATCATCAACGATATCCTCGATTTTTCCAAAATCGAGGCCGGCAAAGTCGATCTGGAGATGGTTGAGTTTGACGTCGTTTCCGTTGTCGAAGAGACTGCTGAATTAGTTGCCGAGCAAGCCCGACAGAAGAAGCTCTCTCTGATGAGCTTTGTGTCCCCTGATGTGCCCCGCCAACTGCGAGGAGATCCAGGGCGCCTCAGGCAGGTGTTGCTCAATCTTGCCAACAACGCCGTCAAGTTCACCGAATCCGGTGAAGTTTTGATCTCGGCGTTAGTCAGCGAGCGGACAGCGGAAAAGGGCGAGCTGCCTGGCGTTTCGCCAACGGCCGAGCCGCGAGTGGTTTTGTACTTTACCGTCAAGGATACGGGAATTGGTATTCCTGCGGATGTCGTCGGACAACTGTTTCGGCCATTCACTCAGGGCGACGGGTCGGTCACCCGCCGTTATGGTGGAACCGGGCTCGGCTTGTCCATTGCTAAAAGCCTGATCGGACTGATGGGTGGCAACATTGGTGTCCGCCCGCAAGAGGAGCCGGGGACGACATTCTGGTTCACGGTGCCATTATCGAAGTCGCCGGGTTCGCCAACGACGCGGCCGTTGACGCCATACTTGCCGGACACTACTCGATTGATGATTGTCGATGGACCCGCCGCCGCCGGCGAAATCCTTAGCACATATTGCCAGGCATGGCACATTCAGTGCGATGTAGCGGCAACGGCAGGTGAGGCCCTCGATCGAATGATCGGGGCCAGCGAAGCAGGCATGCCTTACGAAGTGGTCGTCATCGAGCGCGATGCTCCCGATCGAAGCGGGTTCGAGCTGGGCTTGGAAATTCGTGATCATCCGGTTCTTCGGCAAACCAAGACGATCCTGATCAGCAGTTATGCAGAAAGTGGTGACGGCGAACGAGCCTTGCGTTGCGGTTTCTCGGCGTACATGACACGACCGATCAAACAATCACGCTTGTTCGATTGCATCATGAATATTCTCGGAAGAGCAGCCGCAGGAGGCGGTCAGGAGCAGCGTGCATCTCTGGCCGGACCAGCCAGCGTCACCACACTGTCCGAAAAACCGATGCGCACCAGACTGGTGCTGGTGGCTGAAGACAATGCCGTGAATCAGAAGGTAGCGTCGCTACTTTTACAAGATCTCGGATTCGCGGCCCACGCAGTTGCCAACGGCGGCGAGGCTGTGATTTCCGCCTCGCGCACACGTTATGCGCTCATTCTCATGGACTGTCAGATGCCCGAGATGGACGGATATGAAGCGACGCGCTTCATTCGCAAAGGCGAGGCTTTATCCGGTACGCATACCCCGATCATTGCTCTGACCGCGCACGCTACCGAAGGCGATCGCGAGAAGTGCATCGGCGCCGGAATGGACGACTACATGAGCAAGCCGGTAAGCCGCGCTAAATTGAGAGATGTTCTGGACCGTTGGGCACCAAAGGAACCTGACCAGGAGTAAACGTCGGAGACAATCGATATTGCGGACGGATATGGTGCCGCAAGGGTTTAAGGCTCGGTCTCAGACCGTTATCCGAGCCGAGTAGCAAAGGAGCCGGCATTACGCCGGCTCCTTTCTGAAAGTGACCGCCTGGAAGAGTGCTACTGCTACCGCTTCGCTCCTGCGAACTCCTTTTGCCAGGCTTCTTGACCCTTCTTCATTTCCTCAGGCGTCAGGTCCTTGACATGCGTTGCCAGACCCCACTTGTGCCCGAACGGATCGACCACTTGGCCGAAGCGATCGCCCCAGAACATGTCAGTCACAGGCATGGTGCTGGTGGCGCCGGCCTTGACAGCGCGCTCGTACCATTTGTCGACATTGTCGACGTATGTGTAGAGTGTGACCGGCGATCCGCCCAGGGTGAGCGGGCCCTTACAGTTCATGTCCGGAAACTCGTCGTTCAACATGACAATGGAGTTTCCGATCTTCAATTCAGCATGCATGATCGATTTGCCGTCGGGACCGTAGCAAATCTCTCTCTGCTCGGCGTTAAACGCTTGCTTGTAGAACTCGATTGCCTTGGCCGCATCCTTTACGGTGAGGCTTGGCGTAATTGTGTGATAGCCCTTCGGTACTGGATCGACTTTGCTCATGGCTCCTCCAATTAGAACCAGGTAACGAATGTGACCAATAAGTAAACCACTTGCCTGCAAAGGGTACCTTAATACCTGGCAAATTGTTTCTTTCCGAAACATTGATGTAGACGCAAAACCTGCATGGCAACAGGCCTTGCCTGCCGGGGCGGCCCTATCCCCAAGGAACGGACATCACCATGGACGGCAGCGACGGAAAGCGTCATTTGTGTGTGAGGGATATGAAGGCTATGGGCTGCGTTTCGCGATCCACGATGTCAGTCGATTGAGAACGACTTTGCCGATTTCTGTGGTTATTCTCTTGGCATCCTTGATTTCTGCGGGCGGCGGTTCCGGTGGTGCCGGTATCGAGGCTTTCAGGAAGCGTTGAAACTCGATTTGCCGGCGA
>DATFWM010000489.1:0-4081 GCA_035259295.1 Blastocatellia bacterium
CAACGACGGTTATCGCCTGGATCTAATGCTCGTGTCGAACTCGGTTGAGGTGAACGCCGAGTTGCCGCCAACAACGTTCGAGCTCGAGAATAACGAAAAGCTCGAAGAGATAAATCTGGACGAGCCGCGCAAGGCTTCAAATGAGCCGCCTCGCAAGCCCAACGTTCCGATGCCTGCTCACAGGTAAATGAACAGCCTCATCGCAGCAAACATCAGCCAGCGACCGCTGCGCACCGCAATCAGCATAATCGGAGTCGCGCTCGGGGTGATATTGGTCACGCTTTTTGCGGGGCTGGCCCGCGGCGTAGCGCGTGACGCCGCCCAGCGGCAGTCTAACGTCGACGCCGAGATTCGCTTTTTTTCCGCCGAAAACATGTCGTTGGCCGGCAATCCATTGATGCTGCCTGCGCGTTACGCCGACGCGATTCTTCACGGCGTCCAGCCCACCGCCGAAGACCCCGACATAGAGCCAAAGCCGCCGATCCCAGGCGTTGCCGCAACGTCGCCGGTCGCCGTGTACATGCAAGGCGGCGTCGCGGGGTTTGGGTTCGAAATGGTTGACGGCCTGAACTACGCAAGCTTCATAGAGACGACCCGTCTGAACCTCAGGAAGGGACGCGGGCTTGGCGACGGCCAAACACCTGGTTCTGAATACGAAGTCATTGTCGATCGCTACTACGCCGAGACGGGCAAGGACCTCGACGGAAAACCTGTCGACGTGGGCAGCAGGATCACGGTGCTCGGCCACGAGTTTAAGGTCGTCGGAATCTACGAGCCTTCAGTGCTCGCGCGAGTCAAAATACCGCTGCACACAATGCAGCAGTTGTTGGGCGGCGTCGAGAATTGCACGTTCGTGATGGTCAAGTGTGAACGCCCCGAGTTCGCGGACCAGGTTATTGAAACGTTGCGAGAGTATTATCCCGGCCACCATGTCATCTCGACCAGCGAGATCCCGGCGCTGTACTCGCAGGGTCTCGGGCCGGTCGAGGTCTTCCTGAAAGTGGTGATCGGGCTGGCCGTGGTCATCAGCACGCTTGTCATTCTGCTTGCGATGTACACAACAATCATTGAACGAACGCGTGAGATCGGGATCTTGAAGAGCCTCGGCGCGTCAAAAGGATTCATCGTGATCACAATCGAGAAAGAGGCGGCGCTAATCAGTGCGTTCGGCGTTCTCCTTGGCTTCGTGATAGCGGTGATTGGAAAGCTGTGGCTCGAAGCAAACACGAGGCTGCTGATCGATCTGCAGCCAAAATGGCTTCTGGTAGCCTTGCTGATCGGAATGTTCGGCGGAATCTTGGGGGCGATCTATCCGGCGATGCGCGCAGCCAACCTCGATCCGGTGGAAGCAATAAGTTATGATTAGTCATTAGTCATTTGTCATTGGTCATTCGTCAAATGACCGATCACAATGACCCGATTACGAATGACCAATGACAAATGACCGATGACTCCGATTTTAGAAACAATCGACTTGAAGATGGTCTACCACGTCGGCAAGGTCGAGGTGCCCGCCTTGCGCGGCGCATCTCTGCAAGTGCACCCGGGCGAGTACGTCGCCATCATGGGACCATCGGGTTGCGGCAAGTCCACTTTCTTGCACATCGTGGGAGGCATGCTCAGGCCCACGTCCGGGCACGTGATTATTGACGGACAGGACCTGACTGCGATGAGCGATGCCGAGCGCACCGATTTGCGCCGTCGCAAAGTCGGATTCGTCTTTCAGCGGTTCAATCTGTTTCCTACTTTGACAGCCGAGGGAAACCTGAAGCTGGCCGAGCGAATCTACGGCGGCAAGAACCATCAGGACTCGGAGCGCCGCCATCAAGTGCTCGGACTGCTTGGACTCGAAAACAAGATGCATCACAAACCGCTCGAGCTTTCGGGCGGAGAGCAGCAGCGCGTGGCAATAGCTCGCGCGGTCGTCAACCGTCCGGCCATAATTCTTGCGGACGAACCGACCGGCAACCTGGATAGCGAGAGCTCCGATATCGTTCTCGCGATGATGCGCCAGCTCAACAAAGAGTTTGGCCAGACCATCATAATGATCACCCACAATGCCGAAGCCGCGGCCCGAGCAGATCGAATAATCGAGATGCGAGACGGGCACGTGATCGGGTCAAGCAGTTCGGCAGACGCAGTATGAGGTCGGTCGTGAAAATCATCCTAAGCACGCTGAAGAAGATTCTGTTTTGGTCCTATGATCGCGGGACCTGGCAGTACGACGTAATGTGCGTGCTGATTCTGGCATTTGTTATGTTTGCCCCGAGCAGTGCCTTTCACAGTCGGCGTCCGACAGCGATAATCGTGCGAAGCAGCGAGATTGGGCAGTTTGATCCCGGCAACCTCGAACAGGCGATAAGAGATCAACTGGAGCGGAAGTATGGACACTCGGTAAAGATTTCGCGCATCGAAAGAGTTGAAGAGAGTTCCGGCGAGATCAGTTATGTTGTCTATCAGAAGTGAGAGCAGAGAAACAACGATGAAACGAAGTGCATTCATATTAGCAATTGTCGCAGTCGTCGCGACGATGACCTTTATGTTACCGACCAGTGCTAACGGGAAGCTCGACGAAGTGCTCGCGAACATGGAGCGGGCCGCGCGATCGATCAAGACGATTGAAGCGGATATGAACCAAGAAAAGCGGAACCTCCAAATAGGCGGTCCGCCTGAGCGTTACGCGGGCAAGATCTACTTCGAGCACGGAAAGGCTTGCGACAAAGTTCGAATCGAGTATTCCGTCCCGCAGGGACAATTCGTCACGGTTCTCTGCGACAAAATCTACCTCTTTCAGGCGAGGATCAATCAGTGCATTGTAACAACGAGGCAAGCACAGGCTTCAAAGAATCAGGAGTTCTCATTCATTGCAACGCCTTATAAGTCAGTCCCGGAGCTTAAGCGCCAATACAACATCGCCTATGGCGGCGACGAGCAAGTTGGCGCAAGCTCTACGGCAAAGCTGGAGTTGACCCCAAAGGGAAAGTCGTCTGTGAAGAAACTCACTCTGTGGGTCGATCAGTCCTCGTGGCTTCCAATCAAATATCAGGTCGTCGAGACGAACAATAATCCCACCACTTTCACGCTGAGCGGCATAATCAAGAACGGTAAGCTCTCCGGCGACAAATTCAAGGGGGGGTGCCCAGCAGGGTCTAAGGTCGTACCACAGTAGAACAGACTTCAGTCTGTTCTCATCTGACTAAGGGAAATATAAGAGCACAACGATACTTCCGATCAGTCCAACCGCGACCATCCAGAAGACCACTTCGTGCAGCACGAGAATCGAGCGTGGATAGTCAGGCCGGGCACGCTTCAACTTGCGGCGTTTAAGCCTGAGTGCGGAGTGCGCCAACAATACTCCAAGCATCAAAGCGCCAAGCGACATAATTCTCAGCGGCCACAGAAAGAAAACCCACTGCATCTCAACCAGCAACAGCAACGGTATACCCAGCCCAAAGCAGGCCGCTGCGCCCATCAGCAATCCCGCAAGATCCGGATCGGCAACCGGGATCTTCAGGCTTCCGGCTCTTGATGCAGCGTCTGGATCGAAGGACATCGAAGGCGAGGGAACGACGCGCTTTGGTTGTCGCTGCGCGTCGTATGCTTTTCGAGTTGCCGGGTCACTCAGCACATCGTGCGCCTCGTTGAGAGACTTCATTGCCTCGTCTGTGCCTCCGCCGTCCGGATGAACCTTTCGAGCCTGGCTGCGATAGGCGCGGTCTACGTCTGCTTTGCTTGCGTCTTCGCTCACGCCAAGCACGCGGTAGTAATCCCGGCGGGAGTCGAATTTCTTAGCAGGCATAGGTTCCATTATAGATTTAAGAAAAGCGTAGGCAACAGCGCTGCTCCCGTCGGGTGCGCGTCAGATTTTCGCGCTTAGAGCTGTCACTGCAATCCCACCCACGGCAGTGGGTGGATCGTTCAAATCCAGCCTACAAAGACGGGCGCACTCGAACTTCCCTGAATCCCACCCACGGCAGTGGGTGGATCGTTCAAGTGCTGCCTGTAACCAGCGGGACCACAAACTCCTCGCGATCGTGCTCTACGGCCAAAGGCTGAACCTGAAACATCCACCCACTGCCGT
>DATFWM010000490.1:0-3211 GCA_035259295.1 Blastocatellia bacterium
TATGCTTACGGCAGGGTTTAGGGACAACTATCTCGGGAAGATCCTGGGTACCAACGGGAATACCGGTGCCGGCGGCGCGAACGTTTGGGAGCACGACTTTCTAATAAAATGGATGCGGCAGAATCCTCGCTCGCCATTCAAGCCGCTTCCCAAAGGCGCCAGCATGAGAGTTGCGATACGCCGAAGCTTGCGAGTTGGCAAGCAAATTTCTGGACAGCCTTTGGAAGCGCTAGGCGTTCCGCCTAACCCGCCGACGTATCACATGACGAAGAGAGATTTAAAGAACAATCGGGATTTGATCGAAACCGCTACAAAACTACTTAAGAGTCAACCCGCACGCAAGCTCTTAGCCGAGCGCATTGTGAACCGTGATGGTTCCAACTCGATGAAGATCTACACTCAGAACATCGATCGATTGAAAGCCTTTTTGGATGATAAGCCAGGAGTACTCTCTCCGGTAACCCGTGACAGAAGATCGAATACTGCAACGTACATGCTTGATCTCCCGCGACGGCGTGAGCGGAGTCGAAAACGCGCACTGCGCTTGGAGGGGTTCAATAAAAGCAATGGGCTTGTGGCTGTTTCCCGCCAAAAGGTGTGATCGCTAATCACTCGCCTCGACCGGAGGGGCAGGCATATTGCCCGGATACGGAAGGGCCCGGCCCGCGTTCAAGTCTCCGTGATTGATGAGGCAGTCTAGCTGACGCGGCGTGAAGCCGACCGGCTTGAAGAGGGGCCCGCGAAGATCAAAACGGATGAGAGGTACGCGAAGATGGATGGCAACCTGAGCTACCGCGAGCGCGTCCGGCTTAACCGCGAGCTGAAGCGCGAAAGCTGCGAAATCGACCGATACAAGCACAACCGTTGATATCGCGTTCAAATGTTGGGGCGGCCCGCCGCGGCCGCCCCTTTCTCCCGAAGGAACCCGATGAGCAAAGAGGGCGGCCACGGAGGGCCGCCCTTACATGTGTCAAACCCCAGAGGATGCGCGCGTGGGTTCTTCAGCTCCCAGAGCCATTCCTATCTCCGCCAGCAACTCGTCCCGGCTGAAGCTTCCCTTTTGAATAATTCGCCCAGCGGCGATATCGAGCGCGCGCCGTTCCTCGTGCGACAGATCGCGAGCCGTGAGCAGAATAACAGGAATCGTCCGCCAATCGGCATTTAAGCTCATGCGATGCACCACTTCGAAGCCATCCATCTCGGGCAGCATTAGATCGAGGATGATAACGTCGGGGCGGCGCTGCGCTATCGACTGCAAAGCCTCGCGACCGTTGGCAGCAATCTCAATTGCGTGGCCGCAGTCTTGGATCATCGCTTTTACGAGCTCGAGCGCATCGGGATCGTCGTCAACAACCAGCACGCACTTCTGCGATCGAATCTGTGCCTTAGCCAACGCCTCGATCAATGCGCCGCGGTCAACGGGTTTTGTTAGAAAGATTTTCGCGCCCGCGTCAAGCGCATCGCGCTCGTCCCCTTCGTCAGCGGAGAACGCGATCAGCTTCCCTTCCTTGTGACTCTCGGCTATGCGCGCGAGAACCTCTCGGTCGCCATCGAGGGAGTCGAGGTCTACCGTGACCACAGCCGGCCTTGCCTTGATGACTATATCGAGTCCTCGCGCGGGATCGTCGGTCGTGGCGACCGAATAACCCGCTTCGGTCAGATACTTCTTGGTCAGATAAAGCTAGGCGGGGTCACCGTCGATTACCACCGCCGTCCGGTCAGGATCTGTGAGCGGACCTTGAGTCTCGCTTGCCGGCGCCAGACGGCCCTCGATTTCAATCGGCAGCGTCACAGTGAACACCGAGCCTTCGCCCTCACGACTCGTTACGCTCACCTCGCCACCGAGCAGCTCAACAAGCCTTCGCGTTATGGCCAGGCCTAATCCGGTTCCGGTTCTTGCGCCGCGTCCGGCCGCGCCCACCTGCTGAAACTCTTCGAAGATTCTTTCGATATCAGAAGAAGCGATGCCAATGCCGGTATCGCTTACCGCTATACGCACGCGATCAGGAGGGACGGATTCCGCCGTAACCTTCACCTCACCCTCTTGTGTAAACTTGACCGCATTCGAAAGCAAGTTTATGAGGATTTGCTGAAGCTTGGTTCGATCCGTGCGCATCGCGGGCAAGCCTTCCTTGACGTCAACGGTGAGCTTGACGGGGCGGCCCCCCTTGAGGGGCTCGACGAGCGCGAGGGCGCGCTCGATCAGACTGCGCGCATCTACCGGCTCGGAGTAGAGGTCCATGCGGCCTGCTTCGATCTTTGACAGGTCCAGCACGTTGTTGATCAACTCGAGCAAATCGCGCGCGTTGCGAGACACCCGTTCGAGGCTCCGGCGATGACGCTCATTCAACTCGAGCGAGCGGTCGTCCAAAAGCAGCGACGTGAACCCGATGATCGCGTTCATAGGCGTTCGAAGCTCGTGCGAGATGTCAGCGAGGAATCGCGCTTTGGTCTGCGCTTCGTGCAACAAGCGCCGGTTCTGTTCGGCAAGCACGCGATTGCGTTGCTCAAGCTCGGCACGCGCCGATTCGCTGGCGTCTGCCCGGCTGCGAAGCTTCAGTGCGCTATCCTCCAACCGCGCAGACACCGATTCAAACTGGACGACAAGTTCTTGAAGCTGCGCGTTAGCCTGGGTGATTGCTGCGTTCTGTTGTTCGAGTTCCGACGCGCGAGATGTCAGAAGCGCAACCTCGCCTTCGAGCTGAGTTCGAGTCTGCACGAGCAGCGCGTTTTCCTGCTCCAGCTCAACCATTCGGCCGCCGACCAGAACGCGCGACTCTTCGAGTTCTTTGTTAAAGCGAGCCAGCTCGCCCTCGAGCTCCGCAACCCGTCCCTCAGCGAGCGCTCGGGCCTGTGCAAGCTCAGCGTTGGACGCCAGCAGTCGCACGTTGTCTTCGCGTACGCCAGTGCCGCCCTCGAGTCCGGCGATCTCGCCATTCAGCCGTTCGACTTCCGCAACCAACTGCTCGTTCTCGCCTGCGATCCGCGTGCTTTCTACGCGCAATCGCTCGATCTCTTCGGCGAGACCGCGAGCTCTCTCCTGGACGGCGAGGTTTTCATCTTCCAATCGGGCGCGCGTGTCTTCAGCCATGCGAAGCGAGTGTTCGAGGTCATGCACGCCTTCTGAGGCCGAAGCTCCTTCGTTGCGCAAAGTTGCATTTGCCGCCTCGAGTACCGAGTTGCGTTCTTGAACCGCGGAGAGATGCCTCTG
>DATFWM010000491.1:0-9356 GCA_035259295.1 Blastocatellia bacterium
CCGCCGAGCGCGCGATCGGAAAAGGTCGCGTATTCAAAGGCACGCTGATCGGTTCCAAGTGGGCAGACTCGACTTTTGATGTTGCGACTTTCTGGTCGGCGCTTGAGCACACCAATGAGCCGCGCGCAAACTTGAGAGAAGCGAGGCGCATTATCAAAGATGACGGATCGCTGATTGTCCAGCTACCAAATGCGACGAGCTATCAATCCAGATTCTTTGGAGGTGACTGGTTTGCGCTGGACGCGCCGCGACATCGGTATCACTTCACGCGATCAACGCTGGATCGGTTGCTGAAGGAAACAGGCTTTGAGATTTACCGTGCGACTTATTTTTCGAAGGCCCACAACTCGCACGCGCTCCGGCAAAGCCTCAAATCAAGACTCGCCAGGCCTGGTTCCGGCGCTCTGGGCCGGTCGCTTTTTCTTTTATCCATTCCGTTGATGAGCCCGTTCGACGCTTTGATGACTGCGCTTGGCAAGGGAGCTACGCTTACTGTAGCCGCTCTTGCGGTGTGAATGCGCGCTCATTATAAGTAAACACATCCCCCCGCCTTTCCAGCGAGGTGAAAATCTTAAACACGTCACGATCGCTTCGGCGCGCCGCCTGCTTTTCTTCAACACGCCGCCTGCGGATCTGACGAAGTTTCTTGATCGCCGCGAACAGCGAACATAAGAACCCCGGCTGAAGTCTGAGCGGAGCGCTGAGACTCAGCAACACGACCCACACAATGTGCGAAGCCAGCAGCCACCGGTCGTGCAGATTGACCCAGTGATAAATCAAACGGTTTCTCTGCTGCAGCCGCCGCAGCTTGCGTTGATTTGCTTTGCGCATTGTGGACGAAAATCGATGGTGCACGACGGATCGAGGCTCGTAGACTACGGAAAATCCGCGTTTCCACGCGCGATAGCTGATGTCAACGTCCTCCCAATAGTTTGGAGCGAGCAACTGGTCGAAGCCTCCAATATCCACAAACTTCTCGCGGTCAAACATCGCCGAGCCCCCGCTTGCGAACATCGAGTACCGCTCAGAGCGCTCCAGAACATTCGCTGTTTGACGCAACACGTAGCTTCGGTGAACGCGAATGAACCCACGCGAGAAGCCGCCAAGTTTCCCTGTTCCGACTTCGCTTCCGCTTTCGAGATCGAAGACTCGACAATGCGCCGCAAACACCGAGGCGTCCGCGAAATTCTCAATCAGCGGCGCGATCGAGTTCACCTCGACTTCGACGTCATTGTTGAGGAGAAACACCAGAGGGTAACTCGCCGCTTCGAAGGCTCGATTGCATGTCGGGCCAAAACCGAGATTGGTCTTGTTTACGATCAGCCTCAGAATCAGGTTCTCGCCGTCCGCGTTGTTGCGATGTTCTTGCTCGAATCCCAAACCGAGCAGAGCGTCCACCGTTGCGTCAGTGCTCGCATCGTCAACGACGATGATCTCCGTCGGAGCATTGAACTGCGTGCTGTACTGGGTGGCCGCTGCGATTACCGAGGGTAGGAAGCGCTTGAGCAATTCAAGCCCGTTCCACGAGGGGATCACTATGCTGACGCCGGTTGCCATGCAGAAGATTGCTAGCACAGACTTTAGTCTGTCTTTGTATCTCGTCCCTCACGCGAGAATGACATACAGACTAAAGTCTGTGCTACGTCTGCGTCATCTGCGGATTGCTTTTCCGAGATTGGCCATTCGCTCGAGCGCTTCCAGACTCTTGTGACTTCCGATAATCACCAGGGCATCACGCTCTTCGATTATCGTGTCCGCCGAAGGATTAAAAATCATTTCTCCGTCCGCGCGTTTGATACCGATGACTATTGCATCGTGTTCCGAGCGGATGTTTGTATCTTTTAACGCGACGCCGATGAACGGCGATTCCGCCCCGATCTCCACTTGTTCAATTTCGAGCTCGAGCCGCTCGGTCATCGTAGCCAACTCTATGAAGTCTGCGACCGCCGGCCGAAGCAACATCTGCGACATCCTGGTCGAACCGGTTATCGCGGGCGACACGACTTTGTTGGCTCCAGCCCTTTGCAATCGTCCGATGGCGGCCTCGTCGTTTGCGCGAGCGACGATCCTGATGTCCTTGTTCAGGTCGCGAGCTGTGAGTGTGATGTACAGATTGTCCGGATCGGAGGACACCGCGCACACGATTCCACGAGCGCGCTCGATACCCGCCGCCTTGAGCACCTCTTCGCTGGTGGCGTCGCCCATCAACACCAGATGTCCTTGCGTGAGCAGCCGGTCGGCTATCGCTTCATCGCCTTCGATTATCACGAACTCCTGCCCGCTGCGCGTGATATCACGGATGATGCCCGAGCCAACCCGCCCCGCGCCACATACGATGTAATGGTCTCTGAGCTTGCTGATGTCTTTGTACATTCTTCGCTTCCCAAAAGTTGAAAGCAGCTCCGACTCTATCACGGCTTGAGCAGCCGACGACAGCGCGTACGCCAGCGTGCCAACGCCGAGCAGAATCAGCGCCGCCGTAAAGTAACGCGCACCTTCTGTCATCTGTTGAGGCTCGCCATAGCCGACAGTAGTTAGTGTGATGAGCGTGAAATAAAACGAGTCAAACCAAGGAAGGTGTATGATCAGTTTGAACCCTATGGTTCCGAACGCGATCACGGCGACAATCGCGCTCAAGGCAAGTTGGAGTTTCTGCTTGGGCGACATAAACGCACGGGCAAGCCCCGACAAACTGAAGTATGTCGGACTCTCGTATACTATAGTCGGCGGAGGCTTGAATCAAGAAATGCTATAATCGCGGAGTCCCCACTGCTGGATGTCGAGATGCTCATCTTAAATCCGTCTGCGAGACTTGCTGCTGCGCTACTGGTCATCGGATACCTGTTATCTTCAAGCGCCTCAGCCGAGCAATCTCAACGGCAGAGGCGGCCAAAGAAGCCCGTAAATCAGGCGCTGCTTCCGCCAACGCCTGTCTCAACAAAACCTGAGCTTGTGATCCAGAGCGGGCACTCTGACAACATCCGCGCTGTCGCCTACAGTCCCGACGGCAAGCTCGTTGCTTCCGCGAGCTCGGACAAAACCGTCAGACTTTGGGACGCGCAGACCGGGAATATGCTTCGCGCTCTTGCGTTCCATCGCGACAGCGTAACGGATATTGCATTTAGCCCTGATGGGAGAGTAATCGCCTCCGCTAGCCTGGACAAAACGGTTGCGCTGAACGACGTCGCGACCGGAAGGCTGATTCGGAGACTTGAGGATCACGACGACGAAGTCAACTGCGTGGCTTTCAGTCCCGATGGCAAACTGATCGCGTCCGGCAGTCGAGATCAGACTATCGATCTTTGGGACGCCTCGACCGGAGCCGTCGTACTAACGATCGACGACGCTGTTTCTGAGGTTCGTACGGTCGCCTTCAGTCCCGATGGAAAACTCCTCGCTTCGGGAGGCACGGACAAGACGGTGCGGGTCTGGCAAGTGAGCGATGGAAAGTTGGCCCGCGCGCTAGAGGGACACTCCTCCGGTCTTCGCGCTGTAGCCTTTAGCCCTTCAGCAGATGGCGGGCAAATCCTGGCTTCCGCGGGCGATGATGGCGTCATCAGAATCTGGAATGTCGAAAGCGGAGTTCTCGTCCGAACCCTGCACGGTCACTCCGGTATCATCACCTCACTTGTCTTTGGCCCGGATGGAAAACTACTTTTCTCCGGCAGTCATGATAAGCGTATCAAGGTCTGGGACTTTCAAACTGGGAATACGGTCAACACGCTTGAAGGCGCAACCTCGCCGATCACCTCCGTCGCTGTCAGTCCCGACGGCGTCACAGTCGCGGCCGGGAGCTGGAAGACGATGGATTTGTGGAGCAGCATTACAGGGAAGTGGCTTCGCACGCTCGAAGGCCGTTTATCTAATGTGCGCGCGGTTACCTTCCGCCCAGATGGAAGGACTCTGGCGCTCGCAACCGGAAACAGCGTCAAGCTCTGGGACGGCAACGGATTGACGCGTTCGCTCGAAGGACATTCGTCGCAGGTTAACGCCGTTGCGTTCAGCGCGAATGGAAAAATCCTAGCGTCCGCCAGCGCCGACAAAACGATTAAGCTCTGGGACGTCGCCAGCAGCAAACCGCTTGGCGATCTCGTGGGTCACATTTCAAATGTTACGGCTCTGGCCTTCAGCCCCGACAGTAAGTTCATAGCTTCTGGCAGCATTGATAGGACGGTCAGGCTATGGGACGCGCGGAGCGGCAAATTACTCAGGACGTTCGAGGGCCATGTCACATTGGTGAGCGCAGTAGCTTTCGCTCCCGACGGGAAGACAATTGCCTCAGGAAGCTATGATAATTCGATCAAACTCTGGGACGCGGACAGCGGCAGGCTGATCTCAACTCTGACCGGCCACGCCTCCGAAGTAACTGGCGTCGCTTTCAGTTCTGACGGTTCGATGCTCGCTTCCTGCAGTCGGGACAAGACGAACAAGCTCTGGGACACAAAGACACGCCAACTGATCCGCTCTCTCGAGGGCCACGAATCAGACGTTTTTGCGGTCGCCTTCAGCCCCGACGGAAACGTGCTTGCCTCGGGAGGCTTCGACAAGACGGTGCGACTGTGGGACGCGCAGACCGGCAAGTTGATTCGAAGACTCGAAGGTCATTCCGGGCCTGTAGTAGCCGTTACCTTTAGCCCGAATGGAAGATTCATTTTATCTGGCAGCGAGGATGCCACGGCAAAGATATGGCCAGCGGAGAACGAGCAGCCTCTCGCCACGCTATTGAGTTTTAACGACGGGCGCGAGTGGCTGACCGCAACCCCTGACGGGCTCTTCGACGGCTCGCCGGATGGATGGAGATCGATTCATTGGAGATTCGCAGCCAATACGTTTGACGTCGCTCCGGTCGAAGCCTTCTTCAACGAGTACTATTACCCCGGTCTGCTCGCAGAAGTTCTTGCGGGCAAGAGACCACGGGCGCCTCAAAACATGGCGCAGGTCGATCGCCGTCAACCGGTGGTCAAGCTCACGACAGTTGACGATCGCGTGACCGGCGAGGGCCAGGTCGCCTCGCGGAAGGTGAGGATAAAGCTTCAGATTTCAGAAGCTCCGCCCGACTCAAATCACCCATCGGGCAGTGGCGCCCGTGATCTGCGTCTATTTAGAAACGGCGCATTGATCAAGGTGTGGCGCGGCGATGTGCTCAACTCTCAGCAGAGCGTTACCGTGGAAGAAACCATCTCGGTCGTTGCCGGTGAAAATCACATCACGGCATACGCCTTCAACAGAGAGAACATCAAGAGTGCTGACGCAAGGTTGCTGTTGAAGGGCGCCGAAAGCCTGAAGCGCAAAGGGACGGCTCACGTTTTGATTGTCGGTATCAATGAATACTCGAATCCGCAATACAACCTTAGGTACGCGGTAGCCGATGCGCGAGATTTTGCGGAGACCGTGAGACAAGCCCAAAGCAAGCTTGGAAACTTCTCACAGATCGAGGCGATCCCGCTCTTGAATCAGGACGCGACCAAAGCAAACATCCTGGCGGCGTTGGCGCGTCTCGCCGGTCAGTTCTCGGAAGCATCGCCGGACGCGCCTGCCGTTATCAACCTGATCAAGCCTGCCGAGCCGGAAGACGCAGTGATAGTTTATTTCGCGGGCCACGGCACGGCGCAGAAGAACCGGTTCTATTTGATACCGCACGATCTCGGCTACACTGGGCCGCGAGACGGCTTGGATGAAGCGGGGCTGAGCACGCTGGTTGCGCACAGTATTTCGGATTTAGATCTTGAACTTGCCTTCGAGCACATAGACGCGAGCGATTTGCTGATGGTGATCGACGCGTGCAACAGCGGGCAGGCGTTGGAGTCCGAGGAGAGGCGGCGCGGCCCAATGAATTCGAAGGGACTTGCGCAGCTCGCTTATGAGAAGGGTCTTTACATTCTTACGGCGGCGCAGGGCTATCAAGCGGCGATCGAAGCTGCCGAGCTGGGACATGGCTTCTTGACCTACGCTCTTGTGGAAGAAGGATTGAAGGAGGCGGCTGCCGACCGCGAGCCTGCCGACGGGAGAATCTTGATTCGCGAATGGGTGGATTACGCCGTCGCGCGCGTCCCCGAGATGCAAGCGAGCGCGCTCGAAGGCGATCGAGGGTTAAAGATCGTTTACGTTCCCGGAGACGAGAGAGTGAGCGACCCCACAAAACGCAACTTGCAACGTCCTCGCGTTTTTTATCGCCGCGAACTGGAGCCTCAGCCTCTAGTGATAGAGAACGTGACGGCGAAGGACAAGTGAGCCTTTTCGTCTTTGGAGTCTTTGCGTACTTTGCGCGAAACCAGTAAGATGGCCTCACCTGATCGAGGATACCGACGATGAACGTCCTATTGCTCTCAATGCCGGACTCTTTCGAGCACATGCCGACCGTCGCGATCCGCATGCCAAACGGCGCGCTGACCTCACTGGCTGGAAACGTCGATGCTCATCATAAAGTCGCAGTCGCGGATCTTGTGCTGGTCCAACGACAAGTTCGCGAAACGGTTGAGCGATTAGTTCGCGAGCTCTCGCCAGACGTTGTGGGGTTGTCGGTGATGACCTTTCAGCGAAAGACCGCAAAGAGGATCATCGAGCTGGTCCGAGCATTGAAGCCCGACGTCCGTGTCGCAGTCGGTGGTTATGATCCCAGCCTCGCCCCTGAGGCTTACACAGACAACTCGCGGAGCTTTGTCGATTTCATCGTGCGCGGCGAAGGCGAGATAACGTTTCGCGAGTTGCTGCGGGCGATTGAAGAAGAACGCGGCTTCGATCACATCGCCGGCTTGACTTACAGAAGCGGCGACAGGTTCTACTCGACGCCCGACCGGCCTGTGAACGGCCTGGAGAACGGCGAAATCAAACCGCCAAATCGCGAGGCGCGGGTGTTGAAAGGCTACACGATTCTTGGGCGTCAAGCCGATGTCATCGAAACCTCACGAGGTTGCACCTACGATTGCAGCTTCTGCTCGATCATCGAGATGCGCGGGCGAAATTTCTTCACCTACACGTTCGACCGCGTGATCGCCGACATCCGCGACGCTTACGATCACGGCGCGCGCGCGATCTTCTTCGTCGACGATAACGTAGTCCTCAACGTGCGGCGTTTCGAAGCGCTGTGCCAGGCAATCATCGACGCAGGACTGAACAAGATCGACTACACCGTTCAAGCAATGACCTCGGCGATTGCTAACCAAGGCGAGACGCTTGCCCCGCTGATGCGCAAGGCCGGATTCCGCTATGTTTTTCTGGGCATCGAAAACATTCTCGAGGACGACCTCCAGTTCCTGAAGGCAAGCTCAAAGAACACCAAGCGCGAAAACGGGAAGAAGGCGGGCAATGCCACGCTAAAGGCGATCGACTACATTCACAAGAATAGAATGTACGTCGTGGGCGGTTTGATCGTCGGGAATCCTGACGACACAGTCGAGTCGATTCAAACCAACCTCGAATTCGCGAAGGAGTTTATCGACTGGCCCTACATCCAGCACCCGACGCCTTATCCTCGAACGCCGATGACCAAAGACTTTCGTGATCGCGGGTTGATCATTAACGAGCGGCTCGAAGAATACGACGGCACAACGGCAGTGGTGAAGACCGAGCATGTCTCAGCGGAAGAAGCTGAGTACATGAGATGGAAAGCCGAGCGGTGGATGAAAGTCCGTCACATGCCCGTTGCGTTCCGTCACGACCCACTGTTTGTGTTGAAGAACGCGCCGAAGATGTTGGAACACACCTTCCGCGGTTGCAGCTTGAAAACACTTCTTGGACTTGAGGACGAACGCGCTGCGTTCGAGCGGTATCGGCAACTCCGAAATGCCGAGCGGGCTTACGTTTGAAATTCCAGGAAGCGGAATCGCTTCGACGAGCAATGATCATCCTGTAAATAAAGTTACCGGTCGCAAAACCTTTTCGCATCGCGCTGAACGATCGGAGGAAGAGAACGAATTCCACGCCCTGATCACGCGCTAGCCGCCATACCGTCGGGTTCTTGATCAGGTCCGAAGTGATGTCCCAGGTCTTGGCGCATTGAGCGCTCAGGTCGCTCGTGATTACAACGTCCAATCCGACGTCTCGAATCATCTCGGCGTATTCGGAAACGGGTTTCAGTTCGACAAGCATTCCGCGCTCAATCGGCAAAACGTGGGCGCGATGCTCGGCTGCCGTTAAGTCTTCTCGCTTGAACCAGTCGATCAGCGCCAAAGTACCGCCCGGTTTCAGAAGCTCACACGTTCGAGCGAAGAAACCTGCTTTGTCCTTGAAATGAGATATCGCCTCGATTGACCAGACGACGTCGAACTTGTCACGAAAGGTGATCTCTTCCGCATCCATCACCAGGAACCTCGCGGCTATCTTGGCGCGGTCCGCGTTTTCTCGAGCGATCGCCGCTTGCGTTTTGGATATTGTAATCCCGGTGACGGAGGCCTGATAAGTGGTTGCCAGGCGCAAACTGCTGCCGCCGAACCCGCACCCCACATCCAGAACAGAAGCGCCGGGCTGAATGCCGGCCGCTTCAGCCAGATGATCCGTGAGAGCTACCTGAGCTTCCTCCTTCGATTCGGCGCCGGTCACCCAGTAACCGTGGTGCAGGTGCTCGCCCCAGAGCTTGAGATAATACGGGCTGATCAAGTCGTAATGTTCGACGATCTTCTGTTTGTCGTTGTAGCTGGGCATCACGGTTGCGGGGTGTGATCAGAATTGGGACTTACTTGGGCGCGGGCTCTTGATACCGCTAGCTGGCGTAAGCGAGTTCGGGTTCTCATTAACACCTCATTTCAATGAGGTGGCGGGCGAGGCCAGACTACGCATCAACCGTTTCAACGGTTTGAGTGGTCGCCGAAAACCGTTGAAACGGTTAAGATCAAAAACCGCGGTCCGCTCCAACACCTCATTGAAATGAGGTGTTAATGAGAGAAAGGGCATTATGCGGCACCAAGTCCCCACTTCTGATCACACCCCGGTTGCGGTTCAAGCGCCGCGCGAGATTGTACGCCGTCGCTATATTGCATTATCCTCACAATATGAGCAACAAACCTTCTGCCCTCTCCAGTTGGACGCCTGAGCAAATTGCTCTCGGCAAGCAGTGGGTCGAGACGTGGAAGCTCGCAGGCGAGGAGCTGGAGCGAATTCACCGCAAGGAGCTACGTGAGCTCGACACTTACCGAGCAATCGAGTTGCTTTGCGGTCCCGCCGACTATACGCGTCCACCGCGCGCGCCCAAACCGTATTCCGGTCTTGTCGAACAGCAGCGATGGTTCATGAAGGCGGCACATCGTGATTGAGGTCATCAATGCAGCGGCTGAGCTACAGTCACTCTGCCAATCTCGGGGTTGGCAGTTCTGTTTCATCGGCGGGCTTGCGGTTCTGCGCTGGGGTCAGCCTCGCGAAAC
>DATFWM010000492.1:0-4169 GCA_035259295.1 Blastocatellia bacterium
GCTTTCGAGTTGTCCCGCAAAGTACATCGGCAAGAACCGGCCCAAGAGGTGACAAGCCAGGCCGATGACTCGCCCGATCAGCCACCTCCTTACTTCGCGTGCCTTGCGCGGCGAAGCACCGAGGCTCGCAAGCATCTCGCCAACGCGACGGCGATGATTCCATTCATCCTGCTCAATGTTCTGAATGGATGCGCGTTCGTCTTCGTTTGCCAAGGACTTCCAGTGACGGCGATATGCAAGCGCGGCCGCAAGCTCACCCGAGTACGCGTCCTGAAGAATCTCGATCAACTGTTGACGGTCGCCTTCCTGGTTCATCAATGCTGCCCTCCGTCGCTAGTGTAGCGAGCCGTCGTACCGGGCGCTACGATAAAAATTTCGGTTTGCAAGAGTCGAGCGGCTATGTTGATAATGACGATTAAGATTGAAGAAGGAGAATCGGATGTCGAAACCAGTGAGTGGATCGAGAGCAACCGTCGTTGCGCTTATCGCTGTCACACTAGCGCTGTGCTGTTTTGTTGCTGGCGCTACTGCCTCTGGCGCGCGGGTCAGTACGCCATCGCAAGACGCCAAGTTTGAGATGGGCACCTTTTACATCGACCTCCTTGTCAAAACGCCCAAACTCGCGACCGAGCAGCCTGCTGAAGTGCAAAAGATTCGCCAGGCTCACCTCAAGCACCTTGAAACGCTCGCCGCCAACGGAAAGCTGGTTGTCGCGGGGCCTTTCGTTGACACTGGACGGCTAGCAGGCTTAGCGGTAGTCACAGCATCCTCGGCAGAAGAAGCCAAGAGTTTCGAGGAGGCTGACCCGTTGGTCAAGGCGGGCCTTATGTCCGTCGAAGTGTTGAAGTGGTGGGCGGCGAAAGGCATCATGAAGCCGCCACAAGGGCCGATTAACCCCAGCGAGATGACGACATATTATTTTGGGCTGATCAGTCGGGGCCCGAATTGGACTGCTGAACGGACGCCCGAAGTCGAAAAGCTTCAAGCCGATCATATGGCGAACATCAACAGGCTCGCGAAGGAAGGAAAACTTGTAATCGCGGGTCCGTTTGAAAACGCCGGCAACTACGCCGGTGTGTTTGTGTTCAAGGCCGCGTCACTCGAGGAGGCCAAAGCGCTTGCGCAAACTGATCCGGCGGTCAAAGCGGAGCGGCTGGTGGTCGACGTGCATCCGTGGATGGTTTCGCGCGGTTCGTTGCCTTAATTACATCAAATTCATGGGGTCAACTTCGACTGAGATTGATCGCGGGTTGTGACCCGCTTCGATAACGCGATCCATTGCCACGTCCAAGGCTTCGCGCGCACGGGCGCGGTGGCGGGCCTTGATCAGTATTTGAACTCGGTATTCGCCTCTAATTCGCGAGATCGCCGCAGGAGCCGGACCAAGCACGCGCACATCGGAACCCTTGGCTGCCTCGCGCAATTCGCGAGCGAAATCAGCGGCAGTCGCGTTCGCTCGATCTAAATCTTTATCGTGAATCAGCACGTTGATCAGTGCCGCGAAGGGCGGGTAGTTCATCGTGCGGCGAAATACAATCTCGCGGCGATAGAATTCTTCGTAATTTTGGTCGCGCGCGCAGACTAGCGAATAGTGCTCAGGATGATAGGTTTGAATTATGACGCTTCCCGGTCTGTCGCCGCGTCCAGCGCGGCCTGCTACCTGAGTCAGCAACTGAAACGTTCGCTCGGCTGCGCGAAAATCCGGCAACCCGAGTCCCGCGTCCACTGAGACCACGCCGACTAAAGTTACGTTGTGAAAGTCGTGACCCTTGGCGATCATCTGCGTACCGACCAGCAGATCGATTCCGCCTGCCGCAAACTCCATGATTATCTGTTCGAAGCTGCCGCGTCTCCTTGTCGTGTCCCGGTCGAGCCGCGCGATGTTCATCTCGGGAAACAACTCTTTGAGCATCGCTTCGAGTTGCTCGGTTCCAAGCCCGATGTATTGAATGTATTCGCCCTCACAGGCGTCACACACGCGCGGAACCGGGCGGATGTAGTTGCAATAGTGGCATTGAAGGCTGTCGTTGTAGCGATGATAAGTGAGGGTCACGTCGCAGTTCGGGCAGTGAACCGCAAGCCCGCACGAACGGCATAACAAGAACGAAGAGAAGCCGCGACGATTGAGCAAGATCATCGACTGCTCGCCGCGCGCGAACGTCTCGGCGATTGCCGATTTCAGCTCATCGGACAAGTGTTGCGCTTTCCCGTGGCGTTTGAAGACCTCGCGCATATCTATCGTCTGAACCTCCGCCAGCGAGCGGTCGAGGTAACGGGTTTGAAGCCGAAGATAGGTGTACTTGCCGGCCTGTGCGTTGCTGAATGATTCGAGCGACGGCGTCGCCGAACCGAGCACGACCACCGCTCCGGCGCGCGAGGCCCGCATGATCGCGGTGTCGCGGCCGTGATAGCGCGGCGTCTCGTCCTGTTTATAAGAGCTGTCGTGCTCTTCGTCGACGATCACCAGACCCAGGTTGTCGAGCGGCGCGAACACAGCCGAGCGAGTGCCGATCACGATTCGAGCGTTGCCGCTCTTGATTCTTCGCCACTCGTCCGCCCGTTCTCCTTCCGAGAGGCTGGAATGAAGAATGGCCACCGCTTCGCGAAACTCGGAAATCAACCGACGCGAGAAAATCGGCGTGAGCGATATCTCTGGCACAAGCATCAACGCGGTCATGCTGCGACGAATGGCTTCGCGCATCGCGGCAATATAAATCTCTGTCTTGCCGCTGCTGGTCACGCCGTGAAGCAGGAAGGTCGAGTATTGATGTTCGGCGATCTTCGATACTATCTGATCGAGCGCGTGCTGCTGCTCCTCTGTGAAGGTAACTGCTTCGATTGGCTCCTGGTCGATGTGAGCTAGCGGATCGCGACGCACCTCGCGGGCGAAGACTTCAACCACGCCGCGCTTTTCGAGCGTGCGCACTACGGACGACGAAACGTCAGCGGCCTCGAGAAGATCGCTGAACGGGATCGGCTCGCTCGCAGAGGACAGCGTATCGACCACTCGTTGCTGCTTCTGGTTTAAGGGTTGGGGGTTAGGGGTTGGGGGTTGGGTTCCGGGAGTTCCTCTCTTTCGCCCGGGCTTTTTGTTGCAGCCGGTTTCCAATTCCCGATCCCGAACCTCCGAACACGGTTCTTCCAACCCCCAACCCCCAGCCCCCAACCCCTGCGCTGTCAGCCTTACAACGTTTTGAAGCTTGGGCTTCATACGGGCGTCGGCGATTCGCTGAGCTACGGTGATCAAGCCCTCGCGCGTGAGCTGTCGGATGAGTGCGGCGGCCTGCGGCTTGGACAACTCGCGCTCGAGACTTCGCGATGTGACGAAGTCTCCGCGAGCGATAAGCTCAAGCGCGCGCTGCTTGGATGACCGTCGCCGCCCGTCCCTCAAGTCTCCCAGCGCTGCGCGGCCCGCGTCGGTGAGCGTGAGCACCCTCTCGCTAATTGGGGTTGCGCCGGCCGGCAGCGCGGCTCGCAGACATTCTCCCCACGGCGCAAAGTAGTAATCCGAAATCCAGCGCGTAAGCTCCATCATCTCAGGCGTGATGATGGGCGATTCGTCGATCAGTTCTTCGACCTCTTTGATGTTCGATTCATCGATCTCGCCTTCGATCGCCCCGCACAAATCGACTACAAAAGCTGTGAGATATTTCGTACCAAAAGGCACCAGTACACGGCAGCCGGGCTGCGCACGACGCGCCATATCGCCCGGCAGACGATATGTGAAAGTTTGCCGGACGTAGACCGGAACTGCGACTTGAGCGAACATCTCGCATGTATTTTACGACGAGCGCAGCCTATTCTAAGAGCCGAACTGGTCAATTGGGGTGTAATTAAAAAGTCGGACTTCAGTCACCCGCAAAAACGCGGTCGAGGTTTCGTTTGGCAACCCCGTAGGGGTGCGATGTCTATAGTAATCGACACGGCGTGGACCTCTGGGCTCCGGTAGGAGCGGCATTGACTTGGCTTCGCGCAACATTGCACCCCAACGGGGTTTAGGGAATGACTGGCGGTCTAGACACTATAAACATCGCACACCTACGGGGTTGCGAAGAATGCTTGGGACTGTTTCCGAGTAAAGCCGAGAATTGCCTCCCTTCAAGTCCCACCCGGTCAATTGACATCTGTGCTCTGGCTTGTTGACATCTCTCGAAGGGCCGCAGTATAAA
>DATFWM010000493.1:0-3295 GCA_035259295.1 Blastocatellia bacterium
TTGATTCCGCCGCATTACGACAGGCTTATCGAAGACTCTGAAGGCTCGATTACGGTCTGTGACCGGATCGATGACGCCATTGCCGGTTCGGACGTGGTGATGATGCTGCGTATTCAGCGCGAACGTATGAGCGATGCGTTCTTTCCGTCACTCAAGGAGTATTCGGTCGAGTACGGTTTGACGCTCGCGCGGTTAGAGCTTGCTGCGTCCGATTGCATTGTGATGCATCCGGGCCCGATCAATCGGGGAATCGAGATCAGCTCGGAGGTCGTCGACGGCGCGCGATCGTTGATATTGGACCAGGTGACTAACGGCGTGGCGGTGCGAATGGCAATCCTGTTCTTGCTGATTGGCAAGGAGAGCGAGTGAAGATTAGAACGTCTCATGTAAGGGCGGCCCTCCGTGGCCGCCCCTGGCACGATCAGACTTCCGATTACAATGGAGGGGCGGCCACCGAGGGCCGCCCGTACAAGCTTCTAAATGAAACTGCTAATCAAAGGCGGGCGAATCATCGATCCATCACAGCAGTTTGATCGGATCGCCGACCTGCTGATTGAAGACGCCCGGGTGAAATCTATCGATGCGAACTTGTCCGTTGAAGCCGCCGAGACCTTCGACGCGACGGGTCTCGTAGTCGCGCCCGGGTTCATCGATCTTCACGTTCACCTTCGCGAACCAGGCGAGGAGTACAAGGAGACAATCTCATCCGGCGCAGCAGCAGCCGTCGCGGGCGGGTTTACTTCTATCTGCGCAATGCCGAACACAGACCCGGTGAACGACAACGCGTCGGTGACCAGGTCTATCATCAACAAGGCTTGCGAAGCTGGGCTCGCGCGAGTTTATCCGATAGGCGCGATTACTCGCGGGTCAGCGGGCGAGGAATTGGCCGAGATGGCCGAAATGAAAGAAGCTGGCGCGGTAGCTGTCTCAGACGACGGACGCCCGGTGATGAACGCTCAAGTGATGCGCCACGCGATGGAATACGCTCGCGATCACGGACTTGTGGTAGTCGATCACGCGCAGGACTTGAATCTTTCAGCCGGCGGCGTGATGCATGAAGGGCGCTACTCGACTTTGCTCGGACTCAAAGGACTGAGCAGCGCTGCAGAGGAGAGTCACGTCGCTCGCGACGTTATGCTCGCGGGATTGACGGGTGCGCGAGTGCATATCGCTCACGTCTCGACGAAAGGCTCTGTCGAATTAATTCGCCGCGCGAAAGGGCAGGGAATACCGGTCACCTGCGAAGTCACTCCGCACCATCTAGCTTTGACCGATGCGGCCGTTGTGAGTTTCGATACGAATACAAAAATGAACCCCCCGCTTCGGAGCGAAGATGATCGTGTGGCGTTGATCGAAGGCGTTCGAGATGGAACGATCGATGTGATAGCCACGGACCACGCGCCCCATCACGCTGACGAAAAGTTGTTGGAGTACGACCGCGCGCCGTTTGGAATTGTAGGACTCGAGACCGCGCTTGGCGTCGCGCTCAAGGTGCTTTTTCATGAAGCGCGGGTTCCGCTTTCTCGAATCATCGAGATGTTAACCATCGGTGCCGCGCGAGCATTCTCGCTTCCTGGAGGCACGCTGGCAGAAGGTACACTCGCGGATGTAACTATATTCGATCCTGATCGCGAATGGATCGTCGATCCCAACCACTTCAAGTCAAAGAGCCGGAACACGCCGTTCGCTGCTTGGAAGCTTCACGGCGAAGTGATCGCCACCTTCGTCGGTGGCTCGCAGGTTACGAGCGCCGTTGAAAGCTGATAGACTCTGTGCCTTGATTATGAACTCGATTATGAATGGGAGGATCTATGGCCACGGTAGAACAAATCTTTGAGCAATGGCAGGACGTGCGCAACGGCCTGATCAAAGAAGTCGAATTGATTCCAGAGAAACAGTTCGGATTTCGCGCGACCCCGGAGACTCGCAGCGTCCTCGAATTGGTCCAGCACATCATCGAGACCGAGCGAGTAATAGTGCATGAGATGTGCCGCGACAACACCGATTTCAGGCGAGGCTTCCCGACGATGATCGCCGAGTTCGCCGGTCACGTCAAAGACGCGACGAGCAAAGAAGCCGTTCTGGCGCTGCTGGGTTTGTCGCTGCAAAAAACGAGGGACGTGGCTGTCGAGTTTGGGGACGACAACTTCGCGCAGATGATGACGCGGTTCGACGGCAAACAAGGCCCCAAGCTCGGGATGCTCAGCTTTGCCATCGCGCACGAGATGTATCACCGCGGGCAGCTCACGGTATATGAGCGACTGCTTGGTATCGAGCCCGCGCTAACGCGATTTTTTAAGAAGGCTACTGGCGCGAGTTAGTTCTGAGTTCAATCTTTAGATTACCGGCAAGCTGAAGCTTGAACTCTTAATGTCCATCGTAAAGCTTCGAATTGTAGAAAGGCGCGAAAGCGGCTACCAGAGCCAGTTCGAAGCTCATAGCTCGCGTGAGCAGGTCTCGCGATAGTACTCCCCACGCGCCTTGGCGGCTTCGTAGGTCGTGCTCGCCGGCGACTTCGTCGATCACGTCGGCGAGTTCGCGTTCGCCATTTGCTACCGCTTCCACTATCAACTTTGGAACTATTATTGAAGGACTCGCACCGAAGCTCCCGCGTTCGCCGTCCGTCACGTATGCCCATCCCCTCAGAAACGTGAGGCGGCGTGCGTCGAGTGCGATTGAATGAAAGCCACCCTCCAGGCCGATGTACAGATCGGCGCGCGCATCATCATTTCTCAGCGTCTCGCGTGCAGCGATCGCCCGAGCCATCGCGCCACGCATCAGCTCCTCGTCCGACATCGGCATTGCGGGCGAGTCCGTTTCCACCTCGATTGCGACGATCTCGGCGCCATTCCACGAGGGATCAATCTGCGCGACACGCTCGATGCTTGATCGAACGGCTGCAATCTTTGCGGCTCTTGATGAACCAAGTGCGACTCTCATGCCAATCAACTATCCTCTAACCGGGTCTCCGTCTCAATAGAATTATGGAGAGCGCCTAGGTTCTGTTGACATTTCAAGGCAGCCAAACCAGGGCACTGACAAAACCGGGAAAACGAGTTGCGAATTTACAACCCAGCGGGCGCCGAAAATTGCCACCGCTTTTCCGGTGCGGTCGTTCCAGGTGCGTACGGACGCGGCTTCGATCAGCATAGAAACCGGTAATCAAGATGAGATCAACTTTACTTAGCGCGTCGTTTCGAAAAACAGGTTGCTTGATATTTTATTTTATTTTGATCATAAATATTTGATTATGACGCATTCCACACTAGCTATAGCCGGTGGCAAATCCCAACAG
>DATFWM010000494.1:0-3570 GCA_035259295.1 Blastocatellia bacterium
GCGCAATACGCGCTCTTCGCGAAGCCGGCCGGCGCGTTCCGGAAGACGTTTCCGTTGTCGGCTTTGACGATGTTTATGCCGCCGCGTTCCATAACCCGGCGCTCACAACGATTCGGCAACCTCTCTGGCAAATGGGAAAGCTTGCGGCTGAGACATTGCTGCGGAGAATCGCAAACGGGCCGAGCGCGCCTTACCCGAAGGTGGTGACGGTTGAACCGGAGCTTGTGATCCGCCAGTCCACGGGAAAGGCTCCGCCTGACACTAAGTAACGTTAACGAGCCGAACCGGTACGCCTGATGGTGAGGCTCTCTTAAAGGCGCGCCACATTCAAATGCACACGTTCTGTGTGCCGACGTATGCTTGCAGTCAACAAGCGGTCTGCCGTGATTCACGCTGGCTTCGCGCTTACCGGAGTGGTCACCACTCTGCTTGGTCCGATCATACCGGCGCTGTCAGCGAGTTGGTCGCTCAACGACGCCCAAGCAGGCTATCTTTTCACCGCGCAGTTCGGTGGGTCGATCACCGGCGTAGTCCTGACGACGCAATTAACTGGGCGACTAGGTTACGTTCGTTTGCTTGTAGTTGGTTTCTTAATGATGTGCATTGGAGTCGGCGCGCTTGGCGTCAGCGCTTATCCGGCGGGGATCGTATCGGTTTTATGTTATGGCGTTGGACTTGGCATCACAATTCCGACGGCCAATCTATTCGTGTCGGATTTGAATCCTCAGAGGCGCGCCGCGTCGTTGAATCTGTTGAACTTCGCGTGGTGCATTGGAGCAGTCGTGAGCCCGCCGATCATCGCGATTCTCGTGCGGAACGCCAGCGCAAGGGAAGCGCTGATTGGTCTCTCGCTTATTCTTGGGATAACGGCATTGGCGCTCGTCAAGCTGCTGCGCGCGTCGCTTGTAGTCGGCGCGTTGCAGCCGCGCAAGCATGATTCCCGCGCGCCGGCTCGGTTGTGGACCAGCCCGTTCGTTCCGCTCATTGCCGCGTTGATCTTTATCTACGTTGGAACTGAGAACGCGATAGCTGGTTGGGTCGCGTCTTATGCCTTGCGGATGAAAGGCTCCGCTGAGTCTCTGTGGTCGCTCGCGCCCTCAATCTTCTGGGCGGCGCTTCTGATGGGCAGAGTCACAGCTCCTGGAGCGCTGCGACAAGTTCGCGAAGAGAGGCTGGTGCTGCTTGGATTGGCAACTGCGAGTTTGGGAGCTTCGATTCTTTTGCTGTCGGCTGGAATGACGGGCCTGTTGACCGGCGTCGCTCTGGCGGGCGCGGGACTGGCCCCGGTCTTTCCGACGACGATCGCGTTGCTATCGCACTGCTTTGGGGGGCAGGCGCCTCGCGTGGCCAGCCTTGTGTTCGCGTTTGCAGGTTTGGGTGGGGCAACCTTGCCCTGGCTTGTTGGCTGGATCTCTAGCCACTATGGCGGTCTCCGGGTCGGCCTGGGAGTTCCTGTCTCTTGTACTCTAACAATGATCGGCTTGCAGATAGCCATCATCGTTATCCTGAATCGACAGCCCCGGGCTTTAGCCGCAAGTGACGCTTGAGCTACACGATCTGTTCCTTATTTAATAGAGAAACATCATTTAATAGAGAAACATCGGCTTGCCAAGCACTCGCCGGACTTTGGGCAAATACTGCTCGGCATCGTAAAGCTCATCGACGTCGACTCGCTTCAACCCGCTGGTAATTGTGCCAATTGGAATATGTGTGTAGGTGCCATCACGCAGCGCGCACATTCGACCCCTCGAGCCGTCCAGAATCAGGTCCATCGCCATAAGCGCGTAGTTGACCGACACCATCAGATCGACGGCGTCCGGCGCGCCGGAGCGCATCAGGTAGCCGAGCTGCTGATAAATTGTGTCTTCGCCGGTTCGCTTCTTGAGTTCTTCGCTGGCTTTCAAACCTATTCCGCCGAGCTTTCGGTGGCCGTAGGGGTCGGTCTCGCCGTGCTCAATCACGTCCCCGCCCACCATGCGCGCGCCTTCGCTTATAGTTACCATCGCATAGTTGCTCGGGTTTGTTCGTTTGTCCTGCATCAGCAGCGTAGCCAGTCGCTCGGGATCGAACGGGACTTCGGAGATTAACGCTCTATCGACGCCGGCCAAATAAGAGCTGATCAAGCTGGTCTCGCCGC
This sequence comes from Blastocatellia bacterium, assembly GCA_035259295.1. Taxonomy (GTDB): domain Bacteria; phylum Acidobacteriota; class Blastocatellia; order UBA7656; family UBA7656; genus Onstottus_A. The sequence goes on from DATFWM010000494.1 coordinate 2,138, forward strand.
TGTTGCGCCCGAACAGCTCGACCACCGCGATACGTTCGTGCGAGCCGCTGCTGGTGCGAAGCTGATGGATGAACTGAACGCTGCGAGTCACCGCGGTGCTGAAGCCGATGCAGTAGTCAGTGCCGTAGACGTCGTTATCCATGGTCTTGGGAATGGCGATTACTTCGACGCCTTCGCGGTGCAAGCGCTCGGCATAGCTGAGCGTGTCGTCGCCGCCGATGGGCACAAGTATCTCGATGCCGAGATCTTCCAGGTTCTTCAAAATGTGTGTTGTGAAATCTCTAGTTTGCTGGTCTGCTTCCTCAGCTTTAGGACCCTGAGTGTTGCGCAGAAACTCGGGCTCGTCTTTTACCTTCATCTTTGACGGATTGGTCCGGCTCGTATGGAGCACGGTGCCGCCCGTTCGATCTATTGTGCGAACCGCCTGCTTGTCGAGCGGCATGAAATGTTTATTGAAGCTTGTGGGATCCTCTGGATTGAACTCGAGTAGGCCGCCCCACCCGCGTCGAATGCCGAGCACCTGGTAACCTTCATCGATCGCGCGATAGACAAGCGCTTTGATGCAGGGGTTCAACCCCGGCACATCTCCGCCTCCGGTCAGGACGCCGATTATCTTTGGCACTGCAACACCTCCTCGTCGGTCGAGACGGTCTTTCAACAAGAGTACAACAGAAGATGCGATCAGAAAACTGAGCGATCACACCGAAGAGGCCTCCAACAAGCAGAACTTGCTTTCGTCATCAACGCCTAGCCCGTTCATCTCGAGGTGGAATTCACTGTTGCTTTGCTGAATCGTGGTTGATACCGATGTGAGCAGATTAGTGACTCTTAGTTGCGCTTGAGCGCCTGCCTCGCGCGCGACTGACGATATATTCATTTCAGGTGCGTTGAATTTGTGCCACGCGTCTGACACTTGAGCTAAGTAAGCGACCACACGTCGCTCGGTTCTCCTGATAAAACCTAACGCACCATAAACGCCGGGGTCGAAGAGTTGGAAGCTGCCTTTCCTGAAAACGTCATCAGCGGTGACCTTCAGAAGTTGAATGTAAGATTCCCTCAATGAAATATCTGGCGCCTCATCCGTCAGCGGGTTGATTCGCTGAACGGGAAGACGCTCCCGCTTTCCCTCCATCTGGCCCTCGTGAATCAGAACTGATCCTGGAATCGATAGTATCAATGCAAGCGCTGCAAGATTGTCAGGCTTGTTGAACACCGATGCCACCCTTGGCTCGTCGTGGTTCTCGATGAAGTTTAGCGAGCGCTGCAGCGCATCAGAATCCCTTTGAAGCCGCGCGACAACTCGACCCAAATCGCGGGCGACCAACCCATCGTATAGTTGCTTCTCGTAGCATAGATCAAAGCCAAGCGCGCGGAGTTGGGGTTCCTTGTCCCAATAGGCCTCCGCAATGAACTTGAAGTCGGGGCTGACTCTC
>DATFWM010000495.1:0-2076 GCA_035259295.1 Blastocatellia bacterium
TAATGTCAGGGACATTCTCCAACAACGCAATGCCGGTACCGCTAAGCGATGGCTTAGGCCTCCGGCTATCCGCTTAGGCAACAGATACTGTTCATATCGACGATTTGTGCGTAGAATAATATCGTCGTTCCAGTGGGAAGAATGCGTGTCTGTAACGCAGGATACCGGGAATGGACGAGGCAAATCCCAGTGTCTTGGTCATTGATGACGATTCCGAGTTTCGCGATTCGGTCGCGCGGTTGTTGCGGACCATCGGCCTGAACACCCGGCAATTTTCATCTGTTCTCGATTTTCTCAAGGCCGATCCGCCGAAGGGCCCTACTTGCCTCGTACTCGACGTGAGAATGCCGGGGCGAAGCGGTCTTGAGCTCCAGCGCGAGCTTGCCGCTGCAAACAGGCTAGTGCCGATCATCTTCATCACAGCGCACGCTGACGTGCCGATGACGGTGCAAGCGATGAAGGGCGGTGCCTTAGAGTTCCTCACAAAGCCGTTCCGTGATCAGGAACTGCTTGACGCCGTTGAGGCCGGCCTCGCTCGCGATCGTGCCCGTCGAGAGGGTGAACGGGCATTGGCCGCGCTCAGGGAGCGTTTCGGCACGCTCAGCTCCCGAGAGCGTGAAATCATGCTCCACGTTGTGGCCGGTCGCCTGAACAAGCAGATCGCCAATGATATCGGCATCGCCGAATCCACGGTGAAGGTGCATCGCACTCACCTGATGCGGAAGATGAAGGCGCGTTCGCTTCCCGAGCTCAGCCGGATGGCGGACAGCCTCAATCTGATACCACGGCAGCCGCCAAGCTCCTGAGGCGAGCGTCGGGGTTTCCTCCTCGAGCCCTCGCGCGAGGACCCGGTCATGCCCGTAAATCACCATCTGCCGCGTTTGCTAACTAAACTAATCGGACTCCCATACCTGCTCTCCCGGATAGCGGATGCTGACGCACGAGGCTAGAGGTCTAGCCCCGGCGTCGTTGTAAGCGTTCGCTTAGCATAGCCGACTACAGGCGAACCCTCACATACGCACGGGCAATGGAGCGCGGCGTCTCCAACCTTCAAATTACGCTTCACCGGGATTTCGCTGGCAACCCAAGGTTATCGCCGGCGCTACGCCGGGGAGCGCTCAGTCCTACGATCGTCCTGAGATCAGTAGCGAGCTGGAAAGTTAGAACAAGTGGGAGATGACGATGTCGAGCAGACCCGCACTTTCTATCGTCGCTCAAAATCAATCCGCTCATGAAAGCGTGGCGCATCGCGCGCAAGTGACACTAGCTTCCGGAGCATGCGTTTCAACCACGCCATCAACGTTAGCGCAAATTCACGTTGGGTCGAAATTCGAAGGGACACGCGACCTTCGAAGTGTGAATACAGACCAACCATTGTTGCGGAAAAGAACCCACCCTGCTGACCAGGCGTGGCGCGAAATTGCGTTCGGGCCGTTTCGTCTGCTCCCACAACAGTTTCTTCTACTGGAAGACGACAAGCCAGTATCCGTCGGGAGCCGAGCGCTAGAGATACTTGTCGCTTTGCTAGAACGACCAGGCGAGTTGGTCACCAAGCAAGAGTTGATGAATCGGATTTGGCCAGATGTATTTGTGGAGCAAAGGAACCTCGCCGTGCAAATGTCCGCGTTGCGCCGCGCGCTGCGCGACGGCTGTGATGGGAACCGGTTCATCATAAATATTCACGGGCGCGGTTACAGGTTCGTCGCCTCGATCCGGGTATCGATTTGCGAGAGTTAAGGGCGACGCGACCTTCGCAGGATTTCGGCGGCATACGCGACTACCTTGCATTGCCGAAGTCCTCGGCAGCTCGACCGATGAGAGCACGAATGAGGATCAGTTCAGATGACAACGACGACTGCGACAAAGGCGCAAGCAAAGTTCGGCGACGGCAGCGGCGCGATCGTCATAGGCGGGATTTTAACAGTCAAAGGCTGGCAGAGTGAAGAGCGCCCGCAACATGGCAAGCCTCGAATACCAACAGGCAGATAAAACCGCGATACGGTTGCCCGTTCGGGCGACGTCGGCACTCCCGGCGGCAACTCAGTTCGCGTTCCGTCTCGCGGGACTTCCCGTCAG
>DATFWM010000496.1:0-2790 GCA_035259295.1 Blastocatellia bacterium
GTCGGGCGCACAACCATTCGCATTCCGAAGACAGAGAGCACGGTCACACTCGATGACACTTTCATCTGTATATCAGTCCTGCTCTACGGCGTGTGGCCTTCGGTAGTGCTGGCCGGACTCAATGCCGTTGTGTGTTCGCTGCGCTCATCCAATCGCAAGCGGGTTGCAGCCTTCAACGCCGGAGCGATGAGCTTGTCGGTCTTCGTGTCGAGCTCGATAGCGACTTACATCTTCGGAGGGCCAAACGAGATTGTCTCGGAGCTAGGCCGCCTCATATTGGCAGCCGAATGCCTTGCACTGATTCATTACTTGTTGAGCTCGAGCATGGTCAGTGTCGTAAATGCCCTCAGAAGCGGCGACAGTCTGTTCAAGACGTGGCGCGAATCTTTCTTGTGGACGTGGATGTCATACTTTGCCGGAGCGGTCGCCGCCTGCGCGATAGTCAAACTGATGACCGTCGTTTCGTTTTACGCTTTCATGGTCGCGGTTCCAGTGTTGGCCGCGACTTTTCTGACATACAAAAACTATCTTGAAAAGGTGCAGTCTTCGATTCGACACGTCGAAGAGATCACCGATCTGCACCTGCGCACAATAGAAGCGCTCGCAATCGCGATCGACGCCAAAGACGAGGTGACGCACGACCACGTTCACCGCGTTCAAGTTTACGCGACCGGACTTGCGCGCTTGTTCGGACTCAGCGACGCCGAAATTGAGGCGCTCAGAGCCGGCGCGCTGCTGCACGACATCGGCAAGCTTGCCGTGCCCGACTATATCCTCAACAAACCCGGTAAGCTCACGCCCGCCGAGTTCGAAAAGATGAAGGTGCACACAATTGTCGGCGCGGAAATTCTCGGCCGCGTCGATTTCCCGTATCCAGTGGTGCCGGTCGTTCGCCATCATCACGAAAGATGGGACGGGCGCGGCTACCCGGACGCGCTGCAAGGCGAACAGATACCTATGACCGCGCGGATTCTGTCGGTCGTCGACTGCTTCGATGCGGTTCGCGAGGACCGACAGTATCGAAAGGCGATGACGCGCGAGGAAGCAATCGATCTCATCAAGAGCAGCAGCGGGACTATGTATGATCCCCAGGTGGTTGAGGCGTTCCTCGAAAACTTGCCAAAGTTTGAAGCCGAAATAACACGACAGAAGAAACAAGTGAGCGAGGCCAAGTCAAAGCACGACAAGAAACGACCTTTGGCGGCGCGGAATAAGGCTGGCGATCACCTAGTTTTCGAGCACATTCGCAACGCGCATCGCGAGGTGATAACGCTCTACGAGATTGCGCAAACCATTGGCAACAGTCTTGACCTTCGAGACATGTTTGCCGTCTTCTCTTCACGGCTTCAAACGATAGTGAGTTACACTACCTGCGTGCTTTATCTCACCAAACCCAACTCGATTGACGTCGAGGCGGCTCACGTAAGCGGGCGCGACGCGGAGCGATTCAAAGGGGCTAGCATCATACTTGGAACGGGCGTGACCGGCTGGGTGGTATCGAACCGCCAGCCGATGTACAACTGCGATCCGCGGCTCGATTTGGGGGCAGCGCATATATCCCTCGACTCGCCGTATCGCTCGGTAATCTCTGTTCCTCTGTTAAAGGGAGACGATGCGTTAGGCGCATTGACGCTATATTCGGCGGAGCTTCCTTCATACGAGCCCGACGATCTTCGTTTGGTAGAGGCAGTTGCGAAACTCGCCGCCGATGCAATCGCAAACGCATTGCATCACGAGCGGACCGAAGCCATAGCGTTGACTGACCCGATAACGGAGCTGGCAAACGCGCGGGCCCTCAGGCTGCGGTTCGAGGAAGAGGCAGATCGCGCGCGGAGATCGGGCGAGAGTTTCGCGCTGCTGATGATGGATCTGGATTGCTTCAAGACCGTGAACGATACGCTCGGACACCGCGCCGGCGACGACGCACTTCGTCGGGTGGCAGACTTTTTGTCGCATCAGATTCGCTCGAACGATTTCTTGAGCCGATACGCGGGTGACGAATTCGTGGTACTGATGCGGATCGGAACCCGTGAAGCGCGCGACGTCGTAGGGCGGCTTCAGCAGAGACTAGATGATGAAAAAGTGCGGAGCGCGGGCGCAATTCCCGGAATAAGCGTGGGTTGGGCTTCTTTCGGAACTGACGGCGACTCGATCGACGAATTGTTGTTGGCTGCCGATCGCGCGATGTACGTCAACAAAACGCGACGCAAAACCAGCGGCTTGATCTCGCCGGGCTCGGAACGCACGGACGGAATTAGCGTGATGTGAGAATTGTACTTCGCGATCTGTTGACCCCTGCCTGAAGGCCGAGTTAGTTTAACGGCATGGGCGATGCAGTTGATAACGCCGAAGTGGCTCGCACGCTTCAACGCATAGCCGATATGCTCGAGTTTAAGAACGAGAATCCTTTCAAGTTCCGTTCGTATCAAATGGCTGCCGAAACGATCGGGTCGATGGCTACGCCCGTTACTGAACTGGTCGAGCGGGGCGGTGCTGACGAGCTTCAAAAGATTCCCGGCATCGGCAAGACAATAAGCTCTCAGATCTTGGAGATTATTCATCAAGGGAAGTCCTCTTACTTCGAAGAGTTGACCAAAGACACTCCAGCAAGCGTGCTTGACTTGCGTCGCGTCTCGGGGATTGGGCTTAAGACTGCGCAGCTGCTGTATCGTGATTTTGGGATTAAGAGTCTCGAAGAACTGAGGACTCTTGCGGAAGGCGGCGGGCTCGCGTCAGTGCCGGGAGTCGGCGAGAAAAGCGTCGCTCGAATAAGAGCATCCCTCTCGCGTC
>DATFWM010000497.1:0-6160 GCA_035259295.1 Blastocatellia bacterium
TCTGCATGAACAATCGCGAGCGCAGCCGGTTTAGACGAAGCGAGCGCGGCTTCGATGTTGACTGGATCGATCGCGTGTCCCCACTCTGCTCGGACGATAATCGGGTTCCCTCCGGCTCGCTCGATAATGTCGCGCATTCGCTCGCCGAAGAATCCATGAATGCACACGACGACTTCGTCGCCCGGCTCGATTACGTTGACCAGCGCGGCTTCCATGCCGGCGCTGCCGGTTGCCGATATTGGGATCGTTAACCCATCGTCAGTCTCGAACACATACCGCAGCATCTCCTGGATGTCGTCCATGCAGCGGAGGAACAGCGGATCGAGATGCCCGAGCACCGGTGCGGCCATCGCCTGAAGGATGCGATCTTCTACGGGGCTCGGTCCCGGCCCGAGCAGCACGCGCTTGGGCGGCTGGAACTTTTCAAACGTCTTTCGTTCTCGGATTCGTTGCGGTTTGTCTGACATATCTAATGATCCCTTCCATCAGTTGAATAAACTCAAGTCATCTTTCACGAGGTGAACCGCGGCGCTTATAGGCGTGCACAGCGCGATGTCAGGCACACCATTGACGTTCGCCGTCAGGATTCCTATCACTTCGCCTCTTAGATTAAGCACAGGGCCCCCACTGTTCCCGTGATACGCGCGCAGGTTGAGCTGAATAAAGTCTTCTCCCACGCGGCTGACGACGCCGGTCGAAAGCGACGGGTCGATCCGGCTGTCACGAGTCTTCGCTAGCAGGTCCAAGCCTAGAGGATACCCGATCACCACAACTTCGTCGCCCTGATTCGTTTGGTTTGTGTCAGTTTCGATACCGCGGATCGATGGTAGTGTCGAGGAGCTGACCTTTAGCACCGCTACGTCGACTGCGCTATTCGGTGAAAGTTTGTAGACCCCAGCGAGGAGGACGTCGTCGTGCGAGTGATGAGGAAGAACTACCTCAATCCTGGTTATGCGACCAGTCGTTCCCGGCGATCCTGCGTTGTATTCCCAGTCGCGGACCACGTGGCGGTTGGTGATAATCAAACCGCTCTCTGATACCAGGAAACCGGAGCCCGTTCGAGCTTCCGAAGTGATAACCTGGCCGCTCGAATCCAGCAGCTCAAACTCGGTTCGAATGAACACGACCGCGGGGCTGTTTAGCTCGGCGATTTCCGCGAAGCTCATCGTTTCCGGACTTACAGCGCGAAGCCTTGATGACGCGACGATTCCACCAACGCCACCCAGCAGCATCGCAGCAACCAAAGCGGCGATGAGCATTGCATTACTCTTCAATCCAAGAACACGATCGCGAACTGGATTCGCAGGGACTCCCGCGACCGATGGTACCGTGTCGCTATCCCCGAGTTCATCGTGTTCGACTCCAAAGCGAAGCAGTAGTCCGCCTGTGCCGAACTCGATCAGGTCGTCGTGCGCCAATTCGCTGACGACGACGCGACGGCCGTTGATCATCGTGCCATTTGTCGAGCCAAGATCGCGCAGCAGATAACCATCTCCTCGCCGAAGGATCTCCGCGTGATGGGAAGAAACTCGACGAGCGCTTTCGCCCAAACAGAGCATGTTATCGGAGGCACGGCCGACCGAAATTCTAGCGGCGTTAAACTTTCTCTGTTCTCCTCTATGGGAACCTATGACGCGAGTGAACGTGGCTTGCATGATTTGATTGTTGGTCAATTTAAAGCATCGGGCTTCGATCACACAAGTTTGTCGCTCAGCCGATAACCGAATCAATTCGCTGCTCTGTAATGATCTCGGCCGCTTCGACGAGAGCAGGTTTGAGAAGCATCAAGAATTCCCGATTCCCCTCGGCGCCAGGAATTGGTGATTCGATGAGGCCGATTGGCGAAAACCGGATTTCTAGCGCCGCGCGTTTGAGTTCTTTCACGACTCGCCGATGCTTTGCAGAATTGGTAACTATGCCGCCGCGCCCTACTTCACCCTTGCCGACTTCAAACTGAGGCTTGATCAAGACAATGCAGTCTGCGTCGTCTGTCACACAAGAGCGCACGGCCGGAAGGATCTTCGTTAGCGAGATGAAAGAGACATCAACTGTCGCGATGTCGAAGCGAAGGAGAAAGTCGCCGGAATCCAAGTTGCGCGCGTTGACGCCCTCGCGAACGACGACGCGCGCGTCCTGCCGCAAGCGCCACGCGAGTTGATTGTGCCCAACGTCAATCGCCCACACCGATGCCGCCCCGTGCTGAAGCAGGCAATCGGTGAAACCACCGGTCGACGCGCCAATGTCGAGGCAGTTCTTGCCGGCCGGATCAATGTTGAATTCGCGCAGGGCGGCTTCGAGCTTCAAGCCGCCGCGGCTCACGTAGCGAAGAGCCACACCTTTGATTCGGATCTCCGCCGTCGGATCGATCAACTGACCCGGCTTCTCGATCCGCTGCTCGCGAACCAGCACCTGGCCGGCGAGTATCAGAGCTTGCGCTCGTGTCCTACTCTCTACGAACCCCCGCTCCACTAAGACTTTGTCGACTCGTTGTTTTGGCATTTCTACTTCGCACGTCGAGCCACAAAATGTGCTCGTCGCCGCGAGCGGCGTCGTCTCTTTTCCGGTTTGCTCGGGCTTTCGCTTGCGATCACACGAGCAACAAGTTTCCTATCTGGTGGTCGTCCGTTGCCAAAAACGTACACGTGAATGTTGTCTCGCAGCTCGCGCAGGGCCTCGACCCGACCGTCGTCCTTCAGGCGAGCGATCATCGACATAAGATATTCCTGCTCGGCGGCGCTCATGAACTTGTAATACAAATCAAACGCGAGCCCGCTCGAATGCGGCGGAGTGGGACCGCGAGCCGCGTTCGCGTTACTCTCAGCCAGCTTGTGCTGGTACTGAACGGGTCGTACCAGCGAAGAGATGGGCAGCGGACGGCCGAACTTCCTCTTGTAATCATGCGCGAGCTGCAATATCACATCGCGCGCCTCCGGTCGAATGTAGCTTAAAAGCTTTGCCTTGAAGCGCCGTCTGGACTCCGAATCGTTCAGATTGTAAGTCTCGCCCTCGAAGTCCCGCGCAAATTCCGATAGCGCCTGATACTCAGCCAACAAAGCTGCTCGTCGTTTGGGATCAGCGTAGAAAGTCGCCAACGCTTTGCTCCTCGCGGTTGCCGAAGCCAGCTCCTTTGTGGCTTGTGAAACTTTAATCGACAGACCCTTTCGCCGCGCGCGGTCACGCTTTGGTACGCGACGCAGTTGCGCTTGGACGCTCGCGAGGTTGGCGGCGCTTTCTTTGCTTGCGTCCGCCGCTTGTCGGACTTCTTCCCTGAGTTCTTCTTCAGTCGCTATCAGCGGAATGTTTTGTCTCGTCGCAGGATCGTAATGCTCAAACGGCTCACCGCTGACATTCAATCCGACGCCATACAGAATGTAATCCGCTCCCAGCGGTTTCATCGCAACGAGCTCACCTTGCCGAATCAACGACACGACGTCCACCAAGTCCTGGCTTATCGTTCCAACCTGCGCGCGCGAGTCTGCTGCTTGCACCGCCAGGAAGCGGCGGCGATCGCGGTATTGCTTGAGTTCTTCGGGGACCTCGACCCTCGCTTCTCGGCCCTCGGCTTCTCCACGATCCTGCTCGACTTTATCAACCGCTTCCTTCCAGGGATCTACGGTTTCGATAAAAGGCGCGTGTGACGTGAGCCGTCTGTTCTTGCAGCTCGGACAGAGGATTGTGGTCAGCACGACCGCTGTTGACACCACAAGAACGACCTTAGCGCGCGTTGACTTGGAGTGGAGCATCCACAAATAGCTTATCCGATTGCAAAACTATCACGCTACAGTTGGCGTATGAGAACAAGGATGGACCGGGGGAAGTGACAAGTCCCTGAGTTGTTAGTAAGCTTTGGGCGGAGGGAGAAATGTTTTGTCCGAAATGCGGAGGCGAAGCGCCGGATGGTCAACGGTTCTGCAAGGCCTGCGGCACCAATCTTCAGTTGATCAACGATGCTATTCGACCGGGCACGCAGCAGGGTCCGTTTGGGATCGACGTCGAGACGCTTACCAGGAACGCCAAAGAGTTCGCTGAAAGCTGGAAGAAGGGTTGGAGCGGACACGGCGGCCAGAGAGTCATCGGGTTGAAAATCCCTCAGTCGCGCACCGAATCACTTCGCGCGGCTCGCCAACTCAGAAGACAGGCGCGCGAAGAAGCGCGGCGGCGAAACCTTCCGAAGCCCAAGGAATATATGTCGTATTCGTGGCAGCATAATCTCAGAAGCGGTTTGATGAGCCTTTTCTGGGGTACCGGTCTCGGAGTCTTTCTGTATTACATAAGCCGGACGGCAATTGATGAGGGACTCATCAAAGCGATTGAAGAATCTTCAAACGGACACGTTCAGGGGCTGGAGCCGCTGGCTAGAATGATCTGGCTGATTGCGCTGTTGCCGATCTTGAAGGGACTTTCGCGAATTATCTATGCGGCGTTCTTCGCAGAATCGATGGCAACGCTGACGGAACGATTCACGCCTCCGCCCGCGTTGCCGGAACCTTCGCCCGCGCTCAGGCAGAATACGGCACCGGTTGCCTCACAAGAAACCGCGCCCAGAGACTTTGAACCTTTCAGCGAGCCTCGGCCCAGCGTGACGGAACACACAACTCATATCTTTGAAGAGCCGCAAGAAAAAGCGAAAAGCGAGACTCACTAATGAGGGAACCAACGCCTCATTGACATAAATCTTCCCTTGCGATAAACAGTCACCGCCGATTGCTAACTCATCTATACCCAGGAGTGATAAATGAAACCTCATTTACGGTTTGGTTTGCTTTCCTTAGCCTCACTTCTTTTGCCCGGCAACCTGCCAATCGCCCTCGGACAGCAAGGCCTAGTTGCGGACAATCCGGCAGCCCTTCTCCGAGTCGGCGACAAAGTAATCAAGGTCAACGAAGCCATCAGCATGGTCGAGGGCTTCGGCAATACTTTCATGGTCACAACTCCCGAAGGCAATGTGATCATTGACACCTCGATCGCGTTGCATGCTCGCAAGCATCATCAACTGCTCGCGGCGGAAAACAAAGGCCCAATCAAATACATCATTCTGACGCACGGTCATGGGGATCACACCGGCGGCGTGCCGATTTGGAAGGAGACGGGAACTCAGATCATCGCGCAAAAGAATCATGTTGAGTTCATTCACTATCAGACTCGGCTTGCCGGCTTCTACTCAAAGCGCAACGCGGCTCAGTTTGGGCTGAATGTTCCGGACGTGGGCGCGTGGGCCGGAAACTATGCCGGCAAGATCGAGCCGACGATTCTCTTCGACGATAAGTACGAGTTTACTTTGGGCGGAGTTAGATTCGAGATCTACCGCGCGCCCAGCGAAACTTACGATCACTTGATGGTGTGGGTGCCGAAGTACAAAGCCGTTTTCACCGGCGATGTTTACTACGAATCATTTCCAAACATCTACACGCTGCGCGGTACCGAGCCGCGATGGGCGCTGGACTATATCAACTCCCTCAACAAGGCGCTGGCGTTCAAGCCTGACCTCGTGCTTCCGAGCCACGGGCTGCCTGTTCGCGGCAATGAAGAAATCACTCGACGGCTGACGCGCTATAGAGACGCAATTGAGTACGTCCACGATGAAGTAGTCAAAGGGATGAACGCCGGCAAGGACGTTTACGCCCTGATGCGGGACATAAAGCTGCCGCCATCGCTCGATGTCGGCGAAAGCTACGGTAAGTTGACGTGGTCGGTTCGCGGGATCTACGAAGGGTACGTGGGATGGTTCGACACCAATCCGACGACTATGTATGAGACGCCCGCGTCGTCGGTATATCCTGACATCGTCAGGTTGGCGGGCGGGCCGGACGCGGTTGCGGCGCTCGCGATCGAGCGCACCGAAATCGATCCGGTGGCTGCCTTGCACTTGACGGACATCGCGTTGGCCGCGGATCCGAACCATCGGAAGTCGCTCGAAGCGAGGTTGAAGGCGCTTGAGATACTTCGCAGCCGCTGCAAGAATACTAATGAGCGAGGCTGGCTCGATTACGGCATCAAGGCCACGACCGCCAGACTCAGCGCCCAACGATGAAGCTTCCAAGTTGCCGCTTGTGAACAACTTAAGAGCCGACGGCATCAACAACTTATGAAGCTTGCCGCAATCGACATTGGATCAAATTCTATTCACCTAGTGATCGTGCGCGCCGTTCAGGGCCAGCAC
>DATFWM010000498.1:0-3866 GCA_035259295.1 Blastocatellia bacterium
CAGTCCGGAGAGGTTCTTCCGCTGGCGCTGTTATGAAGATTATTCCGGCGGAATGGCCACCGACTTGTTCGTTCACGTGATGACGACCATCCATTTCGTGATGGGCGCGCAGGCGCCGGATATGGTCATGGCCGCCGGTTCGCTTTATCGATGGACGGAGTCGCGCGACGTGCCCGACACGCTCGACGCGATTATGCAATACTCTGAAGGCTTCACCGTCAACCTGAGCGGCACTTTCAACAATCAATCGGCGGGCGAGCGCGGCATCCAGATTCTCGGCGTGAAAGGAACGTTGACACTGGGCCACGACCTCGTCCTCACGCCCGACAACCCGATCGAAGACAACAGCTGGATCGTCGACTCGTGGCCGAGCGAGTTGCAGAAGGCTTATTACAATGACCCGAAAGTGATCGCCGCTGAGATGCCGCATCGATGGGACCCGAAGGTCATCGAAGGCGAAGAGCGTTGGAGCGGCGTCGGACGCAACTCGGTAATGCTGCATTTCGAGAACTTCCAAAAGGCGATCCGTGAACGCAAGCAACCGGTCGAAGACGTTTACGCTGGCCACCGCGCCGCCGCCGTCGCGCACATGATCAACTTGTCAGCGAAGAATAAGAAGCCGGTCTTCTGGGATCGCTCGCGCGACAACGTCAGGGCTTGAAGATTGCGGATTGCGGATTGCGGAATCAATAAATCCGCAATCCGCAATCCGCAATCCTCGGGAATTACCGGTTGCCCAGACGGATGACGACCCCGACCGAGTACCGGAAGTTGTTCAACCCTTGACCTCCGGCTCTGGCTCCCAGGTAATCTACTTGACCGAGGCGAATGGCGAAATTGTTATGAGCCTTGACATCTAGTCCGCCTCCCAGCGCGTATGCGAAAGCGTAACCCACCCCATTCTGCGACAGGGCGGGACCTGAGGCCGTGGCAGTGGCGCGCGCCGCTCCGAACAATGCGTGAACAAACGGCTCCACCTTCCCTCTATGAAGAGTGCCGCGCGGGCCGAACAAGAGGGTTAACACGCTGGCATCGCCGCTGAGATTGCCCAGGACCGAGACCGGGGCGAAAGCCGATGCGGACTTGGTGTACCGGCTGACTTCGCTAACGATGCCGACGTGTCTGGCGAAGTTACCGGCTAACGACACATTGAATCCGTGGAAGTCGAGGTTTCCGAGATCGGCGCCGGTGGGAACACCGCTGAGGTTGGAGCCAAGATTGAGTCGCAGAAACGAGTAGCCGCCAAAAATCTCGACTTTAGGAGCCACCTCCTGCGCTGACGCCGCCAGCGGCAAACATAGGACCACCAGTGAGGCCAAGAACGATAATTTCATCATAGATTCTCCTCCGTGAGGTTGTGATGGGGGGATGAGTGTTTTAATACCAGGGGGCTTGATTGGCGCACGGGCTAAGCCGGAGGGGGAACACGAACAATCCTGGTTGTGGCGATTTTTTGGGGGCTACAACGCCAGCCTGTAATGGAAGGCTTGACAGCCACTAATCCCCAGCCGATTATGCATGAAACTTCTTCAATGTAAATCCGACGGAGGACTAACGATGAAGAGAATCGCTCTGTGCATTCTCGCGCTCGCATTCGTGTGGACGATCGTCCCGTCCACGCGCGCGCAGGAATCAAAGACACTCGACGACCTCAAACGCGAGGCGGTCGCCGAAGTGGACAAGCAGCAGAAGTTGATCCAGGAGATGGTGGACAGCATATTCAGCTTCGCCGAACTTGGTTTTCAGGAATACGAGACCAGCAATTACGTCACCGGCATACTAGAAAAGAACGGGTTCAAAGTGGAGCGCCGCGTCGCGGACATCCCGACCGCGTGGGTGGCGAGCTACGGCTCGGGCAAACCGGTCATCGGCTTTATAACCGACATCGATTGCATCCCGCGCGCTTCGCAGAAACCAGGCGTCGCCTACCACGACCCGATCGTCCCGGACGCGCCCGGTCACGGTGAGGGGCACAATTCCGGCCAGGCCGTGAATGTCGCCGCCGCGATTGTCCTGAAGCAGATGATGGAGAAGTACAAACTGCCGGGCACTCTCAAACTTTATCCCGGAGTGGCCGAAGAGCTGGTGGCGACCAAAGCCTTCTTCGTTCGCGCGGGGTTGTTCAAAGACGTTGACGTCATGCTCGGCTGCCATGTGGACAACGATTTCGCCACGAACTGGGGGCAGCCCGAACGCAACAGCGGGCTGGTCTCCGTACAATATTTCTTCCACGGCAGGTCGGCGCACGCGGCGGGCGCGCCGTGGTCGGGCCGCAGCGCGCTCGACGCCGTCGAGTTGATGAACATCGGCTGGAATTACCGGCGCGAGCATCTGCGCCTGCAGCAGCGCTCGCATTACGTCATCCCCAATGGCGGCGATCAGCCCAACGTCGTGCCGTCCGAAGCGAGCGTCTGGTACTACTTCCGCGAACTCGATTACCCGAAGATCAAGGAGCTTTACGAACTTGGCAATAAGATGGCGCAAGCCGCCACGATGATGACCGACACCACGGTCACTCAGCGCATCGTCGGCTCCGCATGGCCCAACCATTTCAACAAGGTGGTCGCCGAGGTTCAGAGCAAAAATATCGAAGCCGTCGGCATGCCGCAGTGGAGCGAGGCCGATCAGACGCTGGCGAAAGCCTTGCAGACCGAGATCAAAGCGAAAGTCGAAGGGTTGAAGACGAAGCCGAAAGGTCTTGACGGGCCGAAAGAAGTCGTGATGGGCGGCGGCTCGGACGACGTCGGCGACATCTCGTGGAATCTCCCGATGGTCTATTTGCGCTACCCGGCCAACATCCCGAACCTCCCCGGTCACAGTTGGGAGAACGGCGTCGCCATGGCCACGCCGATCGCCCACAAAGGCTCGACCTCCGGCGCCAAGGTCCAGGCCATGACCGCGCTCGATTTCATGTTGAAACCTGAACTCGTGAAGCAAGCCTGGGATTATTTCAACAACGTCCAGACCAAAGAGATCAAATACCAGCCCCTAATCAATCCGTCGGATCAACCTGCGAAAGAAATCAATAAAGAGAAAATGGAACAATTCGCGCCACAATTGAAAAAGTATCGCTACGACCCGACAAAGTATAAAACCTACTTGGAGCAATTGGGTATCCAGTATCCGACTGTGAGAAAGTAATCGCTGATATACGAAAATCTGAAACAAAACTCCAAAATTCTGTAACTGGGCGGATCGCGACCCGGCCCGGCCTGATTTAAATTCAATAGATAGTAGGTCTTGGCTGACCCACTGATTTCTCAGCCTATCAGGAACGCGACTTGCAAGATTCCGGATGAGAAGCAAATCCAAAAAATAAGGTCTAGCTTCGATGTTTAATAATCCCTTTGCATCTCAATCGAAGCGAACGCAATGCTAGCCACATCAGTTCAATTTATTAAGGAACACTGCCAACAGGATTCTTTCCGGAGGATAATTATGACAAGGATAATCGGGCTATTTGCCCTGTCACTCACAATAATGGCCGGGGCGTTTTCGTCGGCCGCCGCGCAAGCGACTTCGGGCACGATTTCGGGCATTGTGACCGATGAGAATCAGGGCGTGATCACAAGCGCTTCAGTGACGGCTCGTAACGTCGGCACGAATGAATCACGTTCTGCGACTACAGATAGTGATGGTCGTTATCGCTTTCCTAACCTGTCTGTAGGGAATTATGAGATCACTTATCAAGCGAACGGGTTCGCGAAGCTGGTGCGATCCGGCATCGAACTGCTGCTTAACCAGGACGCGGTTGTAAACGTGACGCTGAAAGTCAGCAGTGTGGAATCGGTCGTTACCGTCGCCGAGAACGCGTCGTTGTTGAATACGAGCAACGCCGAAGTCAGCACGCGGTTCGACTCCAAGCG
>DATFWM010000499.1:0-4373 GCA_035259295.1 Blastocatellia bacterium
GGCTTCGCGGTAACTGATGAAGGTGTGGTCGTCATCGACGATCAGTTCGCTGATCTGGCTCCGGGCATTGCCGAACAGATCAAGTCCGTCTCGCCGAAGCCAGTAAAGTTTCTAATTAACACTCACCATCACGGCGATCACACCGGCGGCAACGGTTACTTCATCAAGATGACAACCATCGTCGCGCACGACAACGTCCGCAAGCACATGCTCGAAGCCCCGCAAGAAACAATAGCCAGCGCGCCAGGCCAAATTAAGAGTCTCGAAGCGAGAATTGCCAAGCTCGAAAAGGATGACCCCCAGTCAAAGGACCTTGCCGGATTGCGCACGCAACTCGACACGGCCAACAAGAATCTCGAAACCGCCCGCTCGATGAAGATCTCAGACGTACCCGCGCCCAACGTTACTTTCGATCACGAGATTCGAATGTATCTGAGCGGTCAGGAGATTCAGGTCTTCCACGTCAAGCGCGGACACACCGACGGAGACTCGATCATCTACTTCCCGCAATCCAAAGTCGTGCACATGGGCGACCTGTACTTCAACAAAGTGATTCCGGTCATAGATCGCCCGCACGGGGCTTCAACCGCTGAGTGGATCGAGACGATTGACGCGGCAGTTGCGCGAGTTGATCCCGCTTGTCAATTCATTCCCGGACACGGCGAGGTTTCGGGCGTCGCGGAGCTTAAAGCGTTCAAACAGTATCTGCTCGACTTGCGCGCAGCGGTCAAGAAGGCGATCGATCAGGGGATGAATCGCGATCAAGCACTGAAGGAAGTGAAGCTCGAACAGTATTCGAAGTTGAACGGGTACGATCAGCGTTTCGCCGGCAACGTCGGAACCGTCTATGACGAGATGAAGAATCCGTGAAGTTTGATTCGTGATCCGTGATGCGTGATTTACGAATCACCCATCACGGATCACTCCGATTCCTCTTCTCAGCGAGAAACCGTGGCTTTGCCGCGCGGCACGTATTTGAGTCGATCTTCCAGCGCCTGCCAATCGACGTTAGAAAAGAACGCCTCGATGTATTTGGGACGCTCCGCGGGTTTGTAATCGAGGATGAACGCGTGCTCCCAAACGTCCATTACCAGCACCGGATTGTAACCGGCAACCTCGCCGATCTGATGCTCGCCGATCCAATGATTTGACAACCGGCCCGTCTCAGGTTGCTCGTAACACATCGCCCATCCGACGCCCCGCATCTTGCCAACGCCGACGAAGTCGGCCTTCCAAATGTCGTAGCTGCCAAAGCTGGACTCGGCAGCTTTAATGAAGGATGAGTCGCGCTCGGGATCGCCTCCGCCGCCTTTCTTGAGATTGCCGAAATAGTATTCGTGCAGGATCATGCCGTTGAACTCAAAGCCGAGACGGCGTTTCAGCTCCGAGTACACTGGCATTTCCTCCTGGTCGACCTTTCCGTTCTTCAAGAACTCGGCGATCTTCTCGGAGAGGTTGTTGGTTTCTTTAACGTACCCCTCGTAGAGCTTCAAGTGCATTTCAAGCGTGCGATCGGAAATGCCGTTCAGGTTGCTCAAATCGAATTGTTTTGGTTTGTACGGTTCCGTTGCAATCATGTGCCCTCCTTGTATTGAACAGAATCACTGCCGACAAGACCCCGCGTCGGCCGCGCGCGGCCACAGCGAGCTCTTTTAACTGTGCGCCGGAGAGAATCAAGTTGAAGAAAGAAATCGAGCAAGCCCAGTGCCATGTCAGATGTGGCAAGCTCTTCGCATGAAAGCTCACAGATGACTCCGCCTTGCGCTTCGCCGGACACTCATTCTCTGAAGGAGGTTAATTAGCAATGTCACTAAGAAAATCAGCTCTTTTTGTGGTTCTGTTGTTAAGTGTGGCGGCGGTACCGACTCTCGCGCAGGGACCGTTGCAAAAACGCATAGACTTCACGATCAACTCTCCTTTTGAGTTGAAGAAGTCCGGGCTCGTTCTTCCAGCCGGGAACTACGTGCTCTTCGAGATAGACGCGAAGGAGCCACATCTGTTCGCGCTCTACCGCGACAATATGAGACATCGCCCAATAGCGATGATCTGGACTATGCGAACGAATAACATGGTTCGCTGGCCTACCAAGACGAGGCTGATAATGGAAACCGATGAGTCATCGCCGCAGAACTATCCGTTAGTCGAAGGCTGGACGGTGCCAGGCGAAGACGGATGGCAAGTGATCTCCGCGATCACTAGTCGAAGGGTTACGCTCGCGAGATAACAAGCGAGACGGTGATGCTGCTCACTGCATGCTGAGTTTTGCCGTTGCTCGCTTGAACGACCGGCTGCCGAGGAAGTGAAGATTTGTTTGAGTTCAATAAGGTTCCGGCAACCGCTCGATCGCCATTTGGCCGCTCATATTATACACGCGCGCATTAAGGCTCGATTGGTCGCTCACCCTCTAAGGATTGCTCTCAGTGTTTCGGTTCTTCAACTTCGCATATACATTGGACACGCGTTGACGGTGTTCCTCGGAGGCCAAGCAGCGGCGAAAGGTCTTGCCTATTTCTTCGAATGCTTTGTTAAGATCCAAATCGATCAGCTCGCGAGTGAGACGCTTGGTCGCAAACAGCGCGTTGCGCGGTTTGGATGCAAGCACTGCCGCCATTTCCATGGCGCGCGGCATCAGCTCATCACTCGGATAAACGTGATTGACCAGCCCGATGCGAAAGGCTTCGTCGGCCGAAATGTTATGCCCGGTCATCGCCAGCTCTTTCGCTCTCGCCAGCCCGATGGATTTATACAGCGGATGAATGATTTGTGTTAGCCCTATATTGATCTCAGCCTGGCCGAAGATTGCGTCCGTGGCTGCAAGCCTGATGTCGCAGAACGCAGCGAGGTCGAATCCGCCTGCAATTGCTGCTCCGTTCACCGCCGCGATCACAGGCTGCGGCAACGACCACACGCGTCGGAAAACCCTCGTGACAGTATCCAGGTACGCGAGCTTTTGTTCGGTGGTCCAACTCACCAGCAGCTCCAGGTCTAGCCCAGCGCAAAAGCTCGACCCGGCCCCGGTTATCACCAGTACGCTTAAAGCGGTGTCCGCTTCGGCGCCCTTCAACGCCGACGACAATTGCTTGACCAAGTCCGGGTGAAGCGAGTTGCTCTTCTCCGGTCGGTTGAGTGTGAGTGTCAGGATCGCCCCTTCGCGGCGTCCTAGAACCAGCGGCTGCGGTTTAGCGCTCGTCATGATTTCGACCTCCTGCAACGTCGCACAGACTTAGTTTGTCGATAGTACAGACTGAAGTCTGTGCTACGCCCATGATAAAGGAGCGAGACATAAGTTGACAGTCCCAAAAGTCGCGTCCTAGCATTCCTACGCTGAGTTCAGAGGAGATCGGATAGATGGCGACAGTTCGGGCCTTCAGAGCGCTGCGACCCAGGAAGGAAACCGCGGCCGCGGTGTCGGCCGTTCCCTACGATGTGGTTAACACCTCAGAAGCTCGCGAGCTTGCCGTCGGGAATCCGCTGAGCTTCCTTCACGTTTCGCGCCCAGAGATAGACCTCCCGGACGACACCGATGTCTATTCCGACGCAGTGTATGAAAAGGCTGCCGAGAACTTCGAAAAACTCAAAGCCGAAGCTCCGCTCGCCGTCGAAGAGACGCCCAGCTTGTACATCTATCGGCTTCGCATGGGCGAGCACACTCACACCGGGATCGCCGCGTGCTGCTCAATCGACGAATACGACTCGGACGTCATCCGGAAGCACGAGCGCACGCGCAAGGACAAAGAGGATGATCGCACTCGTCACATACTGACGCTCCGAGCGCAAACTGGTCCTGTGTTCCTCACTTATCGGGGGCGCGACGCGATCGGCGTGATGGTCGATCGGGGCCAGAAAGATGAGCCGCTTTTCGACTTCAAAGCGACAGACGGCGTAACGCACACAATCTGGCGAATCGGTCAAGCCGATCGCGACCGGCTGATCGAAGAGTTTCGCTCGGTGCCGCTGCTTTACATAGCGGACGGCCATCACCGGGCCGCCAGCGCGAGCCGCGCGCGTGCCGAGCTCAAATCGCAGAACGAAGACCACACTGGCCATGAAGAATACAACTTTTTCCTCACGGTTCTGTTTCCGGCAGATCAGGTTCAGATACTTTCGTACAATCGCGTTGTGAAAGATCTCACTGGAATCTCGCCCGATGAGTTTCTAAATCAATTGTCGCAGAGGTTTGAGATCTCTACTGCCGCCTCGCCTTCGCCAAAGGAGAAAGGCGAGATATGCATGTACCTCGAGGGCCACTGGCACAGCTTGAAGCTCCCTCCCGCGACGACCAATCCCATCGATCCCATTTCATCGCTTGATGTCAGCGTGCTTCAGGAGCGAGTGCTTGATCCGCTGCTGGGCATAACAGACGTTCGCACCGA